>CAZJTB010000264.1:0-4530 GCA_964548485.1 uncultured Chryseobacterium sp.
CACGAGAGCCCGCTGCGCGGCGAGACCTTCGTGACCCGCAAGATCACCCGCGCCGTGGCCAAGATCAAGCTGGGCCTGCAGGACACCCTGTACCTGGGCAACCTGGACGCCAAGCGCGACTGGGGCCATGCGAAGGACTACGTGGAGGGCATGTGGCGCATCCTGCAGCACAAGACCCCCGAGGATTTCGTGCTGGCCACGGGCAAGACCTACACCGTGCGCCACTTCATCGACCTGGCCTTCGGCGAGGTGGGCATCAAGCTGGAATGGAAGGGCAAGGGCGCCAAGGAGAAGGGCATCGACCGCAAGACCGGCCGCACATTGGTGGCGATCGATCCGCGCTACTACCGCCCGGCCGAGGTGGACCACCTGGAGGGCGACCCCACCAAGGCCCGCAAGCTGCTCGGCTGGAAACACACCTATGAACTGCCGGACCTGGTGAAGGAGATGGTGGCCGAGGACCTGAAGCTCTTCCAGCGCGACGTGTACCTGAAGAAGGGCGGGCACAAGATCCTGCACGAACAGGAATGATCGGCGATCATTCCTGTTCCGTGTAGCGTCGACCCAATGGGTCGACCTCACCGATCAATACGAAAATGAACAAGACCGACAAGATCTACATCGCCGGCCACCGCGGCATGGTGGGCAGCGCCATCGTGCGCAAGCTGCAGGCCATGGGCCACACCAATATCGTGGTGCGCACCAGCCAGGAGCTGGACCTGAAGGAGCAGCAGGCCGTGCGCGGCTTCTTCGCGCAGGAGAAACCCGCGTACGTGTTCCTGGCGGCGGCCAAGGTGGGCGGCATCCACGCCAATAACGTGTACCGCGCGCAGTTCCTCTACGAGAACCTGATGATCGAGAGCAACATCATCCACTCCGCTTACACGCACGGGGTGAAGAAGCTGCTCTTCCTGGGCTCCTCCTGCATCTACCCGAAGCTGGCCCCCCAGCCGCTGAAGGAGGAAAGCCTGCTGACCGGCGTGCTGGAGCAGACCAACGAGCCCTACGCCATCGCCAAGATCGCGGGCATCAAGCTGGCCGAGAGCTACCGCCGCCAGTACGGCTGCAACTTCATCAGCGCCATGCCCACCAACCTGTACGGGCCCAACGACAACTACGACCTCAACAACAGCCACGTGCTGCCCGCGCTGATCCGCAAGTTCCACACGGCCAAGGTCACCAACGCGTCCAGTGTGGAGGTGTGGGGCACGGGCTCGCCCATGCGCGAGTTCCTCCACGTGGACGACCTGGCCGACGCCTGCTTCTTTCTCCTGCGGAATTACAACGAGGAGATGTTCGTGAACATCGGTACCGGTGAGGACCTCACCATCAAGGCCCTGGCCGAGATGATCAAGGACATCGTGGGCTACACCGGCGAGCTGAAGTGGAACACCGAGAAGCCCGATGGCACGCCGCGCAAGCTGATGGATGTGAGCCGCCTGCACAACCTGGGCTGGAAGCACCGCATCGGGCTGCGCGAGGGCATCTCCGCCGTGTACGCGGAGTTCGCGAAGAGCGCCCTGGCGACGGCTTGATCCGTGCCTGACCGCATTGGCTGGGGCCGCTCCGAAAGGGCGGCCTCGCTACTTTCGGCGGCCATGCACCGCCGCTTCCTGTTCGCCATGGCCGCCCTCTGGACGGCCGTGCCCGCGCTCGGGCAGCAGAACGATATTCCGCTGAACCGCGACATCTACATCGATGTGGAGCGGAATGCCGCGCGGCTTGACACGATCGTGCACACCGGGCTCAAGCCGGTGCTGCAGGGCCGCGCGGACCTCACGAACGTGATGGGGCACCGCATCGACACCGCGAAGTACTACTACTGGCACACCGTGAAGCTCTTCCGCGACCACCTCTTCGAGGTGCGCGAGGGTGATGTGCGGATCACCCTTGACCCGCTCTTCCATCAGGAGTACGGCATCGATCCCGGCGACGCCACACCGTATTCAGACACCACGCTGCTCTTCTTCAACTCGCGCGGAGCGGTGCTCGCCGGCGACATCGGCACTCGCGTCTCCTTCAGCACCATGTTCCACGAGAACCGGGGCGCGCTGCCCTCCTTCCTCAACCAGCGCGTGCGGGCCTCGGACGTGCTCTCCGGTCAGGGCCGTGTGAAGTACTACGACGGCCGCAAGGTGGATTTCGGATGGTCGCAGGCCAACCTGTCGGTGGCCGTGCGCCCTTGGCTGAACGCGCAGATCGGCCACGGCAAGCATTTCGTGGGCCATGGCTACCGCAGCGTCCTGCTCAGCGATAACGTGCCGCCAGCCCCTTACCTGAAGTTCAGCGCGCTTACCCGTAACCGCAGGCTGCAGTACACCACCTGGCATACCCGACTCATGCACGGCGCCACGGGCGATGACCGATTGCCCACCGGTGAGAGCAGCGAGGCGCTCTTCTACTGGATGCGTGCCCGGTTCAACCACCTCTCCGTCTCCTTCGGCCGCGTGCAGGTTGGCCTGTTCGAGGCCACCCTGTTCAGGAACATCGGCGACGAGGGCGTGCGCCCTTTCGACCCGCTGGAGCTCAATCCCGTCATCGGGCTCAACACCCTCGTGCTCGGCCTGGGACGGGCTGACAAGTGCCTGGTGGGCGCCGATGCCCGTTTCAAGATCACCCAGAAGGCTTATGCCTACGGCCAGTTCGCCACCGACAAGCCCGGCAGGGCCGCTTGGCAGGCCGGCATCCGGGCCTTCGATGTGGGGCGCAAGGACCTGCACCTGCAGGCCGAGTATTCCGCAGCCACACCCTTCATGTACATGAGCGATCCGGCCCGGCAGGCCTACATGCACCTGGGCCACCCGTTGGCGCATCCGCTGGGCACCTCGTTCCGTGAAGCGGTGGCCATCGCTGATGCGGGCTTCGGCCGCTTCTGGCTGCAGGCGAAGGTGAACCTGGCGGAGTATGAGCGCGAGCGCGCGCCGGAATTCAACCATGGCACGAGCCTGAACCAGCCCGACCAGGAGAGCCCATCGGAGGAGGGGCCGCTGACCCGCTCTCTGCTCTTCCTGGACCTCAACGCTTCCTACCTCTTCAATCCGAACACCAACATGCGCGTGGTGGCCGGTTTCTGGCGGCGCGATGCGCCCGGGGAGTCCGACGGCCGCCAATCCTCGTACTTCTACATCGCGCTGCGCACCGCGCTGTTCAATCGGTACTACGACATTTGACCGAGCATGGGCCCCCACGGACATATCCTGCTGCTGGGCTTCCTCACCGCCTTCCTGGTGGTGCTCCTCACCATGCCTTCGCTCATCAAGGTGGCGCGTATCAAGCACTTGGTCGATGAGCCTTCGGAGCAGCGCAAGCTCCACGCGCGGAGCGTGCCCACCATCGGGGGCATCATCATCTTCGCGGCCATCATCTTCTCCTACGCGCTGTGGTTCCCGCGCGGGGAGCTGCACAGCCCGGTGCCCACCGACGTATATGGCCTCTACGAGGCCATGGGCAAGGCCTACCTCGACTTCAAGCACGTGATCGCGGCCATGGTGCTGCTCTTCTTCATCGGCGTGAAGGACGACATCGTGGGCTTCTCGCCCGTGAAGAAACTGGTGGGTCATATGATCGTGGGCTACATCCTGGTAGTGATGGCGGGCATCCGCATCACCGACATGCATGGGCTGCTGGGCATCTACGAGCTGCCCGAGGCCGTGGCCATCGCGTTCTCCTTGTTCGTGTACGTGGTGGTGGTGAATGCCATGAACCTGATCGATGGCGTGGACGGACTCGCCGGCGGCGTGGGCCTCATCGCCGCCTTTGCCTTCGGCGTGTGGCTCTTCCTGGCCGGCGATGTGGCCATGGCGCTGCTCGCCTTCGTGCTGGCGGGCGCCCTCCTCGGCTTCCTCGTCTTCAACTTCCATCCGGCGCGCATCTTCATGGGCGACAGCGGGTCGCTCATCATCGGGGCGGTGCTCGCGGTGCTGGCCATGAAGCTGGTGGATCAGGATACCAGCCGCATGCCCATCAAGTTGCGGCAGCTGCCTACGCCCATCTTCGTCATGAGCGTGCTCGCGTACCCGCTGGTTGACACCCTGCGCGTGTTCGTGGTGCGCATAATCAGCGGCCAGTCGCCCTTCGCGGCCGATAAGAACCACATTCACCATCGCCTGCTCGCGCTGGGCCTCGGTCATCGCGGCACCGTGGTGGCCATCTATGCCTACGCGCTGGCCATCATCGCACTGAGCCTGGTCACCCGCAAATGGCATCCCAATGTCGGGCTCATGGTGCTGGGCACCACGGCGCTCTCCCTGGCGCTGCTGCCGTTCGCGTGGCCCAAGAAGGATCAACCATGAGGTTGCTGCTGGCGGGTGCTGTGCTGGGGGCCGCGACCGCATCACCGGCGCAGCTATGGCTGCCCTTGAGCCGCGAGGTGGAGCGGCCCATAGCCGCTCAAGTGGAGGCTGTCGGCTCGTCGATGCACAGCGCCATCAGGCCCTATGGCCGTCAGGAGGCGCAGGCCTTGCTCCCGGACTCCGCGCGGCCCGCGGCGGCGCTGACCGTATTGGATCGCTGGGCAGGGGCGCGCAACGG
>CAZJTB010000265.1:0-4525 GCA_964548485.1 uncultured Chryseobacterium sp.
CATTGTAGCGCCACACGCCGGGGAACTGACCGGAGCTCCCGTTACTGGCGGCGATCAACCCGGCGCCCACGATCTTGCCATCGGCCTGCAGCGCAATGCTGTTGCAGATGGTGCGTTGCTCGAAGAAGTGCGTCAGCACACCGTTCTGCCCGAAGCTGGGGTCGAGCTCGCCGCAAGCTGTGTCGATCCGGGCCATGCACGCGACGAACGGAAAACCATTTCCGCCCCAGCCTGCCAGCAGCAGTTTCCCATCGGGCTGCAGTGCGTGGCTCTTCAGGAATGAGGTCTGTCCGGGCAGGATGGAGATGTCCTTTACGCCATTGGTGCCGAAGATGGCGGCGGGCGATGGGGTTTGACCGTAGGTGGTGCTCAGGGCACTGATGAAGGCCAGCAGAAGCGTAGGGATGGTGCGCATGGGGCTCCGTTTTCTGGGCCGAAGCAACAGCACGACCCATCCCTGCCGCAATAGAACTTTCGTTAGTGCCAGGCTGGCGTGCATGCATCGTTCATTCGGTTGAGCGAGGTGGACCAGGCCGTTCGGATGCGTAGCGATACGCACCCTTTCCGCCATTTACGCTTCGGGCGGATGGTCGAGCATGGGCCGAATGCCCCCTTCGTCTTTTCGTAAACCTTGCTTCGCGATGCCGATGACCTGCGTGTGGTGCAGACATCATCCTGGGACAGACCGGCCAGGTGCTCAACCGATGGATGGGTGAGCGCTGGGAGCGGATGAATGGCGGGTACTGGTACCCATGGAGTGGCACCTAACTTTTGTTCTATTGTCCGGCACCCCCACCCGATCTAGGTTGCGCCGTCGTTCGCCTGCCCCTAAGTAGCCTGAACATGCACATCCTTTTCCTTCATTCCTGCGCCCGTTCGCTCGTCGCCGCGTTGTGCATCTTGTTGCTTTTCGTTCCAGTCCAGGCCCAGCAGAACCCCATCCCCGGCCGGCTGTTGCTGCGGCTGGAGAAGGGCGTGGATGCGGCGCGTGTACAGCGCGAGTTGAAGGCCGTGCTGCCCACGGCCTTTGGTGTGCCCAGTCTGAAGGCCCTGGGCGAGGGCGGGCGCTACCACCTGCTGCTGGTGGGCGATACCACGGTGGCGCCTGAGCAGCTGGCGGAGCTCGTGAACGGCCTGTCCGGCGTGGAGGCCACCCAGGGGGACCTGCCGGTGCAGCGCCGTGCACAGCCCAACGATCCGCAGTATGCCAGCCAGTGGCACCTGAGCGACATGAACGTGGAGCCGGTGTGGAACAGCACCACTGGCGGCACCACGGCCACGGGTCAGCGCATCGCGGTGGGCATCGTGGACAGCGGCGTTCAGGGCACGCACCCCGATCTGGCGGACAACATGGTCTTCGATCTGCCAGCCGCCGATGAGCATGGCACCGAGGTGGCCGGCGTGGTGGGTGCAGTGGGCAACAATGGCGAAGGTGTGAGCGGCGTGAACTGGGATGTTGATCTGGTGAGCCCGGCCACGGTGAACACGCTGAGTGATCTGCTCGCCCAGTTCCAGTTCTGCCTGAACCAGCGCGAGCTCTTCAACCAGAGCGGCGGAGCCCAGGGGCGGCTTATCGTGGTGATCACCGCATCCTGGGGCATACCGGGTCTCAGTTGCGGCTTTGGCGAGCCGTTCTTCGATGACCTTGGCGCAGCAGGCATCCTAATGGTGACCGCCGGCCCGAACGATCCAACAGACATTGATGTGACACCGGATTATCCGGCCACCTGCCCCAACGCCAACAACATCGTGGTGACGAGCTACGGCCCGCTGAACGAGGTGCCCTACGCCGTGGGCAACAGCACCGTTCACCTGCTGGCGCCCGGCCTGGACATCCTCACCACCACGCTCGGTGGCGGCTACGCGGCCGTGGACGGCAACTCGTTCGCCATCCCCACCGTGGCCGGCGCGGTAGCCCTGCTGTACAGCAATGACTGCCTCACCTTCGCGCAAGGCATCACATCAGCCCCAGCTGCCACGGCTCAGCAAGTGAAGCAGGCCATCCTCTCAGGTGTCTCTCCCTTCCCAGGTGGAACTGCCATCACCATCACCGGCGGCAAGCTGAACGTGCTCGGCGCCTATCAGGCCCTTGCCGCCCAATGCGTGCCCTGCCCCGAGGTGACGGTGATCCTGGACACACCGGCCGGAGCGGATGCCCAGTACAACCTGGTGAATGGCTTGGGCGTCGCCCAGGCATCGGGAACCGGCGATGCCTTCGGCTTCTGCGGCTCGGAAGGCTGCTTCACAGCCACCGTGACCGATGCCGGGGACCAGCCGTTGAACGGCACCTTCACGGCAACGCTGGAAGGATCCGTGATCGCCTCGGGATCGATCACCAACGGCCAGCTGAGCTTCACCCTTGGCGCTCCGGTGCAAGGCTGCACCAATCCCGCTGCGATCAACTACAACCCGAACGCGGTGTGCGATGATGGCAGCTGCTGCACGTCGGGCGTCGTGCAGGTGGCCATCCTCACGGATGACCTGGGCCTTACGGGTTCCGTGGAAGTCACAGTGACCTTGGGCGGCACCGTCATCCACGATGGTCCGCTGCCCTTGGCGGACCTCCCTGGCTACAATGTCTCCGGAGCCCTGATCAATTTCTGTGAGGCCCCCGGCTGCCTGAGCGTCACCGTTGGCGCCAGCGATGCGCCGCTTGCCGCTTCCTCGCTCATCTCCTTCATCAACCAGCAGGGGCTCCAGCAGCAGAACTTCACCACCGAAGCGGGATTCTTCGGCCCCATAGGCGACCTGATCGAGACCTGCGACGGCGTGGACAACGATTGCGATGGACTGATCGATGAGGACTTCTTCTGGTATCCGGATGGCGATGGCGACGGCTGGGGCGCCAATGGTCCAGGCACGGTCTCCTGCACGGCCCTTCCCGGATTCACGCGGCTCACCGGCGATTGCGATGATGCGGACGACCAGATCAACCCCGGCATACCCGACGGTTGCGACAGCGCGGACGGCATCGACAACAACTGCAACGGCGTGGCGGAGGATGATGGCCTCTGGTGGTATGCCGATAACGATGGTGATGGCTTGGGCGATGCGGGCTCGGTTCAATTCGCGTGCGCGCAGCCGCCCGGCTTCTCGCACCTGGATGGGGACTGCGACGACACGAACAACACCGTGTTCCCGGGAGCTGCGGAACTCTGCGACGGGCTCGACAACGATTGCGACGGCCTCGTTGACGAGGACTTCATCTGGTACACGGACAGCGATGGCGATGGGCTGGGTGACGCGTCCACGGCGCAAACATCCTGCACACCGGTGCCCGGCGCGGTGCAAGCGGCCGGCGATTGCGATGATACCGACCCGGAGCGCCGCGGCGGCATCACCCTGAAGATCTGGACCGAGGATGAGAACGAGGGAGGCACCGCGCACTACACCGTAACCCAGGGCAATCTGGTTCTCGAGGGCGACCTGGACCTGCCCCAGGAGGACCTCGGGGTCGGCATCATCGACCTGTGCCTGCCCGATGGCTGCTTCAGCATCGCCATCACCCAGAACGATGTGCCGCTATTCCCTGCGGCCTTCGTGCGCCTGCAGCCCGGAGCCGGCTTCACCGACTTCAGCACCGTACAGGGCTTCTTCGGCAGCGTAGGCGAACCGGCCAGCGAGCTCTGCGACGGCCTGGACAACGATTGCGATGGTGACATCGATGAGGACTTCCTGTGGTACGTGGATGCCGATGGCGATGGCTTCGGCGATGATGCGACCGCGCAGCTGAGCTGCTCCCCTATTCCGGGCCTCATACCAACAGGCGGCGATTGCAACGACAATGACGCCAACATCACCTTCATCGGCGCGCCATGCGATGATGGCGACCCGGGCACCATCAACGACATCGTGCGCGACGATTGCACCTGCCTGGGCTTCGTTCCGGGACAATGCCCAACGGGCGAGATCGCCGATTGCAACGGGAACTGCGCCCCTGCTGAATGGGTGGGCGATGGGATCTGCGACGATGGCAGTTTCGAATACAATGGCGTGGCCATCTTCTTCAACTGCCCCGAGTTCGGGAATGATGGCGGTGATTGCGGCCCCCCATGCGCTCCGGAGGTGTGCGACGGCATCGACAACGATTGCGACGGCCTCATTGACGAAGGAGTGGGCACCACCTACTACCTCGACCAGGATGGGGATGGATTCGGCGACGATGGCACGCTGACCCAGTCGTGCGTAGCCATCCCCGGCCACACAACACTCGGCGGCGATTGCGATGATGATGATGCCTCCGTCAACCCCAACGCGGCGGAGACGTGCAACGGCGTGGATGATGACTGCAACGGCCTCATTGATGACACCGGTGACAGCGATGGCGATGGCGTGGCGGATTGCAGCGATTCATGCCCCGCGCTCTTCGGCGACGTTGGCGACCCCTGCGACGACCAGTTGAGCGCTACAGTGCTCGATGCGATCAACGGCAGCTGCGACTGCGCGGGCCAATCCTGCACCACCGACCTGGACCTGGTCTGGCAGCCCGATGGCGTGAGCCTCATCAGCTGGGAGCTGCGCGAGC
>CAZJTB010000266.1:0-4506 GCA_964548485.1 uncultured Chryseobacterium sp.
CGGTCGATGCCCTTGCGCGGCTTCTCCTGCACCAGATCTTGCCGCACGGGAGAAGCGGCGCTATCCGCCTCGATGACGATGCGGCCCGGTGCCGTTTCCGGCTGCTTCTGTGCCAATGCGCCTTCCGGCTTCTTGCCCAGGATATCCTCGCGGAGGATGGCGCGCAGCTCCTGCTTCTCCTGCTGGAACTGGGCGCGGCGCTTGGTGGCGGCCATGGCGCCATCGTTCTCGAAGATGGGCTGCTGCGCGGTGCCGCGCATGCGCAAGAACACGCGCATGCCAGTGCCATCGTCGGCGATGGGGCCGAACTCGTCCTTAGCGGGCTTGCCCAAACGGAAGAGGTCGCTCAGGCGGAAGTTGAGGCGGTGGTCGATGCGGTCGTCGAACCAGTGCGTGCCGGCCAGCTCGATGTCCAGAGCATTGCTGCGCACGTCCATCAGTGGCACGTGCACGGCGCCGTCGCGGATCTCGATGCGGTTCTCGAGCTTGGCGAAGCGGATCTCGGCCAGGCGCCTGCGCAGCTCATCGGTATCCACGAAGGGCGCCACCAGCTTGTTCTTGCGCAGGTGATCGGCCACGGCGAGCAGTTGCGCCTGCTCTTTGATCGCGCCATTGTCCACCGCGATGTCGATGGTGCAGGCGATGCGGTCGCGGTCGAGCTTCATGCCGGGCGAGAGCGGCGCACGGAAGGCGATGCTGGCGCGGGCCGTGCCGCTGAGGTGCCGGTGGCCGATGAAGTCCTGCCCGAAGTCCTGGAACTCGCGGAAGAGGGCCTTCACGTCGATGTCCTTCACCTGCGCATCGATGGCGAGCGGATAGAAGGCGGCGCGCTCACCGCCACGAGCGTCCAGTTCCAGGCTGCCGAGCACGGCGCCCTCGGCGGTGCTGAAGGTGATGGGCGATGCGCGCAGCACGCGGTCCTTCAGGCGGATAGTGCCGGTGATGCCCGTGGCGCGGAAGTCCTCGAAGGCCAGCTCATCCACCTGCGCGCGCAGGTCGAGCTCGATGGTGGCGGGCAGCACCACGGCGTAGTCGCTGTCGCCGGCCTTGGGCGCATCGCTCTGAAGCAGCGCAGCGAGGTCGAGCCGCTCGCTGCGCCCCTTGGCCTCGATCACCAGCCGCTCGTTGTCGAAGAGCACGAAGGGCACCAGGTTGCGCAGGGTGCCGCTCAATTCGATCGGGCTGCCTTGGACCACGGCCTTCAAACCGCGCACCGTGGCAGCTTGCCCCGGACCTGAGCCGGGGTTGCCGTGCAGGCCCATCTCGGCGGTGAGGTGCTCCACTTTGTGGCGCACGCCTTTCACCTTCAGCGTGGCATCGCTCAACGACACGTGGCCGTTCACCTTCACGGCGCGCAGGTCGCTGGGGCGCAGGTCGCCCATGTCCCGCAGGGTGCCATCCACCTTGATCTCGGCGGCGAAGCGGCCAGCGGCCTGCTCCAGCGTATCCACGCCGGCGAAGCGCAGCAATTCTGCCAAGGGCATGTCGCAGCGGATGTCGGCCTTTACCGGCGCGTTCTTCAATCCGCCGGAATTCCATTCGGCGCGGATCGTCCCGTTACCGCACTTCGCGCGCAGGTCGTTCACTTTCAGCTTACGCACACTGCCATCGGGCGCCACTTCAAGCGAGAGCTCGCCGAAGATGTCGGTGAGCGCTGTACCGCTCTTGCGCTCTTTCATCCGCCCTTGGCGGACCTGCGCACCGATGGACAGCGGTGGGCCATCGCCCTCCAGGGAACCCGCGTACTTCACGGCCAGGTCCACCTCCCCGCTCATGCTGAAGCGCGCCAGCTCATCGCGCACCGCAGCGGGCAATTGCGCCACCGCGCGGCCCAGGTCCAGGCCAAGGCCATTGGCCCGCAGGTCGATCTCGTTGCCCTTCGCCGTGGGCAGCACCGCCAAGGTGACCTGCAAGGGCACCTTTCCCAGTTGCACATCGCCTTCGGTGATGCGGAAGGCACCCTCGCCGAAGCTCATCCTCAAGGCCAGGTGCGCCTGGCGCTCACCGATCAACTGCTCGCTGCCGCGCGTGATGCCGAGCAGGCGCACATCGCCATTGAGCCGCGCCTCGTTCGTGGTGCCGAATCGGCCACCGAGTTCCAATGCATCGCTCTGCGCGAGCACCTCGAGGTCATTGCGCGCGTCGCGGAAGCGCAGCGCCAGGCCATCGAAGCTCACCGCGCGCAGGTCGATGGGCGATGCTTGTGAAGCAGACGTGTCGGGCCGCCAGATGAGGTAGTTCTCCGCGCCGTTGGCATCGAGACCCGGGTAGAGCCGAACGCCCACCCCATGGATCCGCGCGATGGTGTAATCGCCCGCGAAGAGGTCCCAGAGGTCGAATTCGAGGTAGAGGTCCTGCGCGGCGAGCAGGGTATCGGCGGGTTGGCCATCGGTGCGCACCTCATCCACCTGCACCTGCTGCATGCGGATGCTGGCCTTGGGGAAGCGCTTGATGAGGGTGAGCTCGATGTCGGCCACCTTCACGGGCACCAGCAGCCGCTCGTTGAGGGCGCCGATGAGCTTGGTCTTCACCTCCTCCTCGTACACGGTGGCGATGACCACCAGCGCGGTGATGCCCACCACCAGCAGCACGGCCAGTGTGAGCGCAACGCGACGGATAAGGCGGATCATCGGGAAAGTGCGCAAGCTACCGGCGCACCAGAGGCACTAACGGCAAGCCGTGGGCCGTTCGTTCACAGCGCGATGTGAGGTGCCCCCCTCACTTCCGCTTCGTCAGGAACAGCACCTCCTTCTCGCTCAGGTGGCGCCATTTCCCGCGCGGCAGGTCTTTCTTGGTGAGGCCGGCGAAGACCACGCGGTCGAGCTTCACCACCTGATAGCCCAGCGCCTCGAACATGCGGCGCACCACACGGTTGCGGCCCATGTGGAGCTTCAGGCCCACCTCGCGCTTGCTCACGCCATCCACGTAGCTGGCCTCATCGGCGGCGGCGGGGCCGTCGTCGAGCTTCACACCTGAGACCAACTGCTGCAGGTGCGCGTGGGTCACGTTCTTGTCGAGGGTGACGTGGTAGATCTTCTCAGCGCCGTGGCTGGGGTGGGTGAGCTTCTTGGCCAGGTCGCCGTCGTTGGTGAGCAGCAGCAGGCCGGTGGTGTGGCGGTCCAGGCGTCCTACGGGATAGATGCGCTCGGCGCAGGCCTGCTCCACCAAAGCCATCACGGTGCGGCGGTCGCGCGGGTCGTCGGTGGTGGTGATGAAGTCCTTGGGCTTGTTCAGCAGCACGTAGCGCTTCTTCTCGCGGCTGAGGCGCTGCCCGCCGTAGGTGACCTGGTCGCCAGGGCCCACCTTGGTGCCCAATTCGGTGACCACCACCCCATTCACGCTCACGACGCCCGCGCGGATCAGGTCGTCGGCATCGCGCCGGCTGGCCACGCCGCTCATGCTCAGGTAGCGGTTCAGGCGGATGCGGCCGTCATCGTCGCCGCGTGGCTCGGGCATGGAGCGGCTGCGGTATCCCTTGACCGGGGCGCGCGCATCATCCTTGCGCCAGGGCCGCTTGGGGCCGCTCTTGGCAGGCCGGCGGTCCGTATCGCGCTGCGGAACCTCTCCTCCCTCGCGCACCGCCTTGGGGGGGCGTTTACCGAAGCGCTTGCTGTGGGGGCTGCCATCGGGGCGGGTAGTGGGCCGCTCCGCGCCAGCGGGTTTGCGGCTCTGCGAAGGCTTCTCGGAGCGGGCGCGGCCTCGGCCACGGTCAGAACGGCTTGTCATGGGTGGTGGGGTAGAAGGCGTCGGGGATGTGATGGATGTAGGGCTTGCCCGAATGGTGCAGGATCACGCTCACGATGTCGAAGCGGGCCGCAAGGTCGCAACCGGTGAGCTGGATGTAGGCATTGGCCGCCTTGATGAGCTTGGCGCGCTTGCCCTTCTTCACCGCTTCCTCGGGCTCGCCGTGCTGGTTGCTGCTGCGCGTCTTCACTTCCACGAAGACGAGGAACCGCTCGTGGCGCGCCACGATGTCGATCTCCAGCTTGCCATGCTTCCAGTTGCGCTCCAGCACCACGAATCCCTTCTCTTCCAGATGGCGGCATGCGGCTTGCTCGCCCTCGGCGCCGGTGCGGTTGTGCTCGGCCATCTGTGGAAAGAAGGGGGCGTAACCATGAACCCAAGCCCCCGTTGAAGGCCCTAAAATTGGCGAACCCGGCCCGATATGGGCCCAGCCACCGAATCCGGCGCAACCACTCCTCAGCCGCCCAACCTCCTGAACATGCGACGCTTCCGCTCCTATCTCAGCATCCTCGCCCTCGGCCTGTGCAGCACATTCGCCAGTGCCCAGGCATTTGAAGGGGTCATCGAGTTCACGAAGACCACCGGCCCTGTGGTCACCGGCTACAAGTACTTCGTGAAGGGCGATTTCATCCGCATCGAGGAAGTGAGCTCGCGCGGCGATGTGCAGGGCATCATGCTGGTGGATACGCGCGACAAGTCGGTGACCGCCCTCAGCCCGGAGCGCAAGCTCTACATGGACGTGCCCAACACGCGCCTGCCCAA
>CAZJTB010000267.1:0-4491 GCA_964548485.1 uncultured Chryseobacterium sp.
CGCTCAGCATCGGCGTGGCGGGTGCCACAGCCTCCGCCAGTGGGATCGCGCTGAACGGAGGGGCACCCACGACCTCACGTACAACGGCTCCGATGATGCCTTCGTGGCCCGCTACTCGGACACGGGTGCCAAGCAATGGTGCAGCTACTATGGCGGAAGTTCACCCGACGCCAGCATTTCCCTCGCCTACGTGGGGCTGAACCAGCTCGTGCTGGTGGGTGGTACCAACTCCACCAACGGCATCGCCACCGTCGGCGCTGCACAGGCCACCTCTGCGGGCGGGCGCGAAGGCTTCGCAGCGTCGTTCACGGTCTCCAATGGCGCTCTGCTCTGGGGCACCTACAACGGCACGGTGGATGAGGACCAGCACTACGATGTGAAGCCGCTGACATCGGGTTACTTCGTGACCACCCTCGTGCGCACCCCACCGGTGGCCATCCCTGTTGATGGCGTGCATCGCATGGTCACCTACACCACCTCCGGTGCCATTGATGCGCAGACACAGTACGCCGTGACCGCCAAGTACCACGACCGGGTGGCCGTGCGTAACGATGTGGTCGCCCTCTGCACCAAGATGACGTCGCAGAGCAACACCTTCGGCACGCCCAACGGCCACCAACCCGTGAGCGGCGGCGGCGACGATGCCGGCGTGGTTCGCCTCACCTTCACTTCCGCGATGGCCCTTGAACCCGGCGCCGATCAGGCTGCCGGCACCAAGTCGATCACGCTCACCAACGACGGCGAGGTGCTTCGCCTAACTCAACTTCACGGTCCGATCTCTGTCGCGCTGCACGATATCTCCGGAGCCTTGGTGGGGCAGTTCACCGCCCGCGCCGAGGGCGGAGCACTGACCTTGCCCAGCCTACGCGCCGGCGTGTACATCGGCCTCGCCACGGATGCCGCCCAGCATCAAGAGACCTTCCGCTTCGTGATCCCCTGAGCCGCTCCCTCAGCCCCTCGACCGCTTGCTCGGAGTTCCTCTCCGAGGGGCGGTCGCTGGCGTTGTTTCGGTCCATCAACGCCTGCATCTGATGAAAGCACTTCTCCTTCCCTGCCTGCTGTCCGCCTGGAGCGCCACCGCCCAATGGAGCACTGATCCCGCTGCACCCATGGTGGTGTGCAACGCAGCGAACGTCCAGTATCACCCACGCGCCGTGGCCGATGCCGACAGCGGGTTCTATGTGGTCTGGAGCGACCTGCGCGCCAACGGAAGCCTGGCGGAGATCTACGGCCAGCACTTCGACAGTGAGGGCAACGCGCTGTGGGGCCCGAACGGGCAGCTCTTGGCGAGCCGGGCCGGCCGCAGCCTCAACGAACCCGCCGTGGAGCGCCTGAATGATGGCAGCCTGGTCGTCGCCTACATGAACTCAGCAAGCATCGGTGCAGGCGATACGCTGACCGCGATCCGTGTCGCAGCGGACGGCACACTGCTCTGGCCCGCGCCGATCACCGTGCTCAGCGGCACCGGTCCTTATGACAAACCGAAGTGTATCCGCAGCGGCGCAGGGTTGATCATCGGTGCGGATCGCTTCAACACCGGTGGCGTGCAACTGCAACGCATCCTGCCCGATGGCAGCTTCACCGGCCCCACCACTGGTGTGCCCGCAGGCTCAGGATCCGGGGAGAGCACATTGGTACCGGACGGCGCGGGTGGCGGCTACCTGACCATGGCCCTGGGCAACGGCGCCGGTGCGCCCCTGCGCACCTCGCGCATGGACAGCACCCTCACCGTGCAGTTGGCCAATATGGACCTCACGGACGCCAATGGCCTGTACTATGGCTTCGCCACCACCTCCGATGCTGGATCCTCGCTGACAGCCGTATGGGAGTACAGCGGCGAGCTGAAGATGACCCGCATCGACACGACCGGTGCGACCCTGTGGTCGCCTTCGGTCCGGCCGGTATGCGCCCATCCGGCCATACAGACCAACCACGCCGCCCTGGTGCACGACGGCGCGCTCTACGTGAGCTGGCGCGACAACCGCACCGATAGCCTGGGCCTTTTCATGCAGCGCTTCAACCTCGCGAGCGGAGCGCCCCAATGGAACCCTACAGGCGTTCCCATCATCATCGAAGGCGTCTATATGCCCACCAGCCGCCTGGTGGCCAGCGACAGCGGTGCAGTGATCGGCATCATGGACATGTCAGGCCCCAGCCGCTACAGCGCCATGCGCATGCGGGCCGATGGCACCAAGGCATGGGACGAGGCCGTTAGCTTCGCGACCAGCTACGGGCCGTTCTACGGTGAACGCACCGAGCTCTCCGATGGCAACGGTGGTGCTGTCAGCTTCTGGCGCAGCTTCAGCGGCGACCTGTACGGCGCTCGCATCTACCGCAACGGCAAGCTGTACAACGATGTGGGCATCCGCGAGGCCGAAGGTTCACGCATGATCCGCGTCTTCCCGAATCCGGCGAACGATGTGCTGCGCTTCGACCTGCCCTCGCAACAGCGCATCCTGTCGGTGGAGTGCCTGGATGCTGCTGGGCGCCGCAGCGCACTAACGGTGGGCGCGAACAGCACCGCCGATGCAGCAGCGCTCAACAGCGGCGCTTATGCCTTGCGCATCATCACGGCAGAAGGGATCTTCACTGCCCGTTTCATCAAACAATAATGACCGCCATGCGCAGCGCGCACCTCGCACTGCTCAGTTTCGCCATCCTCATCGCCTCGTGCAAGAAGGACGATGGCTCAGCGCCCTCTCCTGGCGGCGGGAACGGTGGCAACACCAGCGGTCCGGGCGATGTGTACATCTGCGGCTCCGAGGAGATCGGCGGAGCGTCGTACGCGCGCTATTGGAAGAACGGACAAGCGGTAGCGCTCAACAGCAACGGCCGACCCAGTTCAGCGCGCGCCATCTGGGTGAACGACGACCATGTGTTCGTGGCCGGCAAGGTGCGCGAGCAAGGCAGCACGCTCAGCCAGCCTTGCTATTGGGTCGATGGCGCTTTTCAGGAACTCGACAACGATGACGGCAGCGCGTTCTGCAGCGTGGAGGACCTTTTCGTGGCTAATGGCGATGAGCTGCACATGGTCGGGCACATCCGCGCTTCCAGCGGCTTCAACAAGGCCATGTACTGGGGCCCCGGCAGCAGCACGGCGCTCACCGATGGCAGCACGGACGCCGAGGCGCGTGACGTGTGCGTGGCGGGTGGCGCTGTTTACGTATGCGGCTACGTGACGGATCAGGCCTTCGGCGGTGAGAAGATCGCCACGTACTCGCTGAACGGAAGTCCGGTGACGCTCGGGGATGAGGATGGCGACTCCGAAGCGAACGACATCCGCGTGGTGAACGGAGATGTGATCGTCGTAGGCACGGAGTGCGTGTACATACCGGCGATCGACGACTGCTTGGAACAAGCGGTGGTCTGGGTGAATGGCGTGCGTGATGTGCTCACCGGCAACGGAGGAGCAGCGCATGCGCTCCACATCGACGGCAGCAACATCCACGTGGGTGGCATGGCGAACTTCGGTGCTGGCTCCGAGCTAGCCACCCGCTGGGTGAACGGCAACACCTACTCCATCGGGTCGCTCGATGACACCATGCTCGACCTGTTCGTTCGAGACGGCAACGTCCATTCCGTCACCGGCGACCTCTACATCGACCACAGCACCGACACCTATAGCAGCTACGGCGGCATGTACGGCATCCACATTCATTGAACACGAGCACCCCATGCGCAACAGCACCCTGCTCCTCCTGCTCCTCGCCGCAGCCATCACCGGTTGCAAGAAGGACGACGATCAACCGCCCTCGAACAATGGAGGCGGTGGCAACAACACGGGCGGCGGGGATGGCCCCGGCCATGTGTACGTCTGTGGTGGCGAGAACACGGGCGGCTTCACCGACTGGTACCCGCGCTGGTGGAAGGACGGTGCGGAGCACGTGGTGGGCGATGGACGCCGAGGCAATGCGCACGCCATCTGGGCAACCGACCAGCAGGTGACCATTGCCGGCATGGTGTACGATGGCAACCTGATGATGCCATGCTACTGGGCGAACGACGACCTGATCGAGCTGAACAACTACGCCTGCGGCGATTGCCGGGCGGAGGATGTGTTCGTGGTGGGTGCCAACGATGTACACCTCGCCGGACATGTCACCATCGCACCACAAATCATCACCACCCAGAAAGCCATGTACTGGCACAATGGCGTGGGCATGGACCTCACCGATGGGCAGCACGACGCACGGGCCTATGGGGTCTTCGTGGCGAACGGTGATGTGTACGTGTGCGGCTACGAGAAGCTACAGAACAACCGCAAGCTGGCCAAGTACTGGGTGAACGGCGTTCCGGTGGTGCTCGGCGATAGCGTGGATAACTCCGAAGCGTATGCCATCTGGGTGGAGAACGGCACGGTGTACGTGGCCGGTTACGAGGGAGCCGGTCCCTCGAACATGGGCAGCAACGAAGAATATCCTGCGCTATGGGTGAATGGCGAGCGCGAACTCCTCAGCCACCTCCCCGGTGAAGCGCGCGGTCTTTTCGTGA
>CAZJTB010000268.1:0-3486 GCA_964548485.1 uncultured Chryseobacterium sp.
AGCGCTTGCCCTCCACCCAGGTCTCGTGGATGGTGTTCTTCTCGTGCAGCAGGTGCTGCGAGGTGATGAGGAAGCTAGCGCGCATGCCCGGCCGCAGCGCCCCGTAGCGCGCCTCCAGCCCGAAGAGCCGCGCGGGCTCCGACGTGAGCTTCTCGATGGCCCGGGCGCTGTCGAGCCCGCTGGCCACCAGCTTGCGCAGGTCCTTCCATACATCCTTCAATTCCTTGCGGCCATGCGTGGTGAGGGCGAAGGCGATGCCCGCGCTGTCGAGCAGGTAGGCGTTGCGCATGGCCAGCTCCCAGTGCTTCAGGCGCGCGAAGCTCACCTCCAGCGCGTCGTAGGGGTCCTCTACGTCATAGGCCTCCGGCTGCGCGAAGGGAACGATCAGCGGCATGCCCGCCGCCTTGATCTCCGGCAGGCGCGCGTACTCATCGCCCGCGCCTTTGACCATCGCTGAAAGACCGAACTCCTTCATCAGCCTCGACCAGCGCAGCACATCGTTGCGGTCGGCCGCCTCCGCCACCATGCGGCCCATTAGCTGCGCGGCGAGCGCCTCCAGCACGGCATCGGTCTCCCGCTTCGTGGCCAGCTCGTGCCAGCGCGCATCGAGCAGGGCCTGGCGCAGCAGCGCGATGCTGCCCATGAGCGAGCTGGGGTAGCCGTCGGACGAGCTGCCCTTGCGGAAGCTGAAATGCGCGGCGGCATCCGGCTGCACGATGCACTTCACGGGCGGCTCATCATTCAGTGCGATGGCCGCCGAGGTGCCGCGCGCGATGCCGTCCATGCGGTGCGCCACCGCCAGCGCGAAGCCCTGCTCGCGCAGCTTGGCGGCCTTGTCCGCATCTGCTTTGTAAAGCTCGTGCGCTCGGGCATCGGCGCGGAGCGCGGCGTTCCAATGGCGCGCGGCGCGGTTCTCGGCCTTGCGCTCCTCGGGTGTGCTGGAGGGAAGGCCCAGGTCGCTGTAGGGCTCGATGAGGGCCGGCCAGATGTGGAGCCCGTTGAGGTCGCGCACCACGGCGTTGGCGGGCACGCTCACCTTATCGCCTACGGCGATCACCTCGCCATCGCGAATCAGCAATGTGGCCTTGCGGATCACCGTGCGCGCATCGGTGTGCACGGTGGCATTGGTGAAGGCGAAGACCTTGGGCGCGGCATCGCGCACATGCGATGGCGGGGGCGTGCTCTGGGCTTCGGCCTGCTGCAACGGCAGCAGGAAAAGCAGCCGAGCGAACAGGAGCTGGATTGATGTGAGGCGCATGCGGGCCGGGCGAATGTAGAAGGAGCAGCGCAGCCCCCGCCCCATCAAAAGCAACGGGCTACTTTGCGCCGCATGACCCACAAGCCCACGAACAAGGCGCGGAAAGCCCCCGATGCGCTGCTGATCATCGCGGCGGTACTCGCTTTCGCGGTGGCCTGCACCTGGCTGGTGCCTGCCGGTGCCTTTGAGCGCGTGGAGGTGCAGACCGAGGCCGGCACACGCACGGCGGTGGTGCCCGGGACCTTCCATGCCGTTGATGCCACGCCGGTGCCCTGGTGGGGCTTCTTCACCGCGCCGGTGAAGGGCTTCACCGACCATCAGGCGGCCATGATCATCGCCTTCGTGCTGCTCATCGGCGGCGCCTTCGCCGTGCTGAACGCCACCGGCGCCATCGACGCGGCGCTCTATCGCGTGCTGCGCTCGGCGCGCGAGCATCCCGGGCGCAAGCGGCTGGTGATCCCCCTGCTCATGCTGGCCTTCAGCATCGGCGGCAACACCTTCGGCATGGCGGAAGAGGTGCTCGTCTTCCTCATGATCACCATCCCCTTGGCGCGCAGCCTGGGCTGGGATGCGGTGGTGGGCGTGGCCATCCCCTTCCTGGGCTCGGGCGTGGGCTTCGCCGGCGCGGCCTTCAATCCCTTCACCGTGGGCATCGCGCAAGGCCTCAGCGAGCTGCCGCTCTTCAGCGGATGGGAGTTCCGCATGGTGATGTGGGCCGTGCTCACCGGCATCGCCATCGTGTTCGTGATGCGCTATGCGGCGCGGGTGGAGCGCGACCCCAAGGCGAGCATCCTGCATGGCCGGGGCGATGCCGGCGCGGACCTCGGCGGCCTGGGCGAGCGGCCGTTGACCGGCAGGCGGATCGCCGTGCTCGTGCTGTTCGCGCTCACCATCGTGGCCCTCATCATCGGCGTGAACCGCTACGATTGGTACATCGAGGAGATCGCCGGGCTCTTCATCGGCATGGGGGCTCTGGCAGCGGTGATCGGCGGCATCGGCGCGGAGAAAGCGGCCAAGAGCTTCGTGGCGGGCGCGCGCGACATGGTGGGCGCCGCCATCCTCATCGGCCTCAGCCGCAGCGTGCTCATCGTGATGCAGGAGGGCCAGGTGGTGGATACGGTGCTGCATGCCCTCAGCAGCGCCATCAGCGGACTGCCCGCGGCGGTTTCGGCGCAGCTGATGTTCTTCGTGCAGTTCGCCATCAACTTCTTCGTGCCCAGTGGCAGCGGCCAGGCGGCCCTCACCATGCCGGTGATGACCCCGCTCGCCGACCTGCTGCACATCCCCCGGCAGGCCGCAGTGATCGCCTACCAGCTGGGCGACGGCCTATGCAACTTCATCATCCCCACCAGTGGGGTCACCATGGGCATCCTGGAGATCGCGGGCATCCCCTTCAACCTGTGGCTGAAGTGGATCTGGAAGCTGATGCTGGCGCTGGTGGCGGCGGGCATGGTCTTCCTCGCGCTGAGCGTCACGTTCGCCTGAGGCCAAGGCGCGTCCGTCGCCAGCCATGACGCCGGGCCCGCGCCGCCGCTACATTCGCGGCGCTCTTCCGACCATGGATTTCAGCTTCCTCTCCTTCGCGCACAGCCTGCTGCGGTACGCCGTGCTGCTGGCCGTGCTGCTCAGCTTCCTCACCAACCTGCGCGGCTGGCTCATGGGCAGGCCCATCCTCACCGGCGAGCGGCTCATCACCATCATCGCCATGGTGCTGTGCCACGTGCAGCTGGTGGTGGGCATCATCCTCTACCTGCAGAACTTCAGCGCCATCAGCCACATGAGCGGGGCAACCGGCAGGTTCTGGAAATACGAGCACATCGGCACCATGATCGTGGCCATCGCCCTGATCACGGCCGGGCGCATGCTGAGCAAGCGCGCGAAGGAGGAGCCCGTGAAGCAGCGGCATATCGCGGTGTTCTATGGCATCGGCCTTGCCCTCATGCTCTGGGCCGTGCCCTGGCCCTTCAGGGAGATCGGACACGGGCTCGGATGGCTATGACCAGCATGCGCATAGCGGCACTCAGCGCCTTGGTGGTGCTCATCGCCTGCGGGGGCTCGGCTCCCGAGGAAGCGGCGCTGGTTGATGGCGCGCCCCGCGGCCAGCAGCTCTATCGGACGCATTGCGCGCTGTGCCACGGCAACGATGGCAAGCTCGGGTTCAATGAGGCCAAGGACCTCGCCGCGTCGAAGCTCACCCGCGCCGAGATGATCGCGCAGGTGACCCATGG
>CAZJTB010000268.1:3496-4477 GCA_964548485.1 uncultured Chryseobacterium sp.
CGCAGTATGCCCATCTGCCGGTGATGCTCAACCCCAATGGCAAGGGCAAGATGATGCCCTACAGGAACGTGCTCTCCGCCAAGGAGATCGAGGCCGTGGTGGACTACACCCGCTCACTGGCCAAGGCGCGATGATCGACCCGCTGGAGCTGAAGGGCAAAGCCGAGAAGGCCGTGCTGGTGGGGCTGATCACCGATGAGCAGGATGCCGCCAAAGTGAAGGAGTACCTCGACGAGCTCGAGTTCCTGGCCACCACCGCCGACATCGCCACGCTGAAGCGCTTCACCCAGCGGCTGCACAAGCCCGATGGGCGCAGCTACATCGGCAGCGGCAAGCTGGCCGAGGTGAAGCAATGGATGGAAGCGCATGCCGCCGACTGCATCATCTTCGATGATGAGCTCACCCCCGCGCAGCAGCGCAACCTGGAGAAGGAGCTCGGCAAGCCCGTGCTCGACCGCCCCCGCCTGATCCTGGACATCTTCGCCCGTCGCGCGCGCACCGCCCACGCCAAGAAGCAGGTGGAGCTGGCGCAGTACGAGTACATGCTGCCGCGCCTCACCAAGCTGTGGACCCACCTGGAGCGGCAGCGCGGCGGCACCGGCACGCGCGGCGGCGCCGGCGAGAAGGAGATCGAGACCGACCGCCGCCTCATCCGCGACCGCATCGCCCTGCTCAAGGGCCAGCTCAAGGACATCGACAAGCAGATGGCCACCCAGCGCGGCAATCGCGGCAAGCTCGTGCGCGTGGCCCTGGTGGGCTACACCAACGTGGGCAAGAGCACGCTCATGAACCTGCTGAGCAAGAGCGATGTGTTCGCCGAGAACAAGCTCTTCGCCACGCTCGATACCACCGTGCGCAAGGTGGTGCTCGGCAACCTGCCCTTCCTGCTCAGCGACACCGTGGGCTTCATCCGCAAGCTGCCCACGCAACTGATCGAGAGCTTCAAGAGCACCCTGGACGAGACCCGCGAGGCCGACCTGCT
>CAZJTB010000269.1:0-2682 GCA_964548485.1 uncultured Chryseobacterium sp.
CTCCCTTGAGGAGCAAACGCAGCGAAAAGGCCAGGCCATCGGGCAGCAGGGCCATGTCCCGGATCCCCGGTCCCACCACAGGCACCGTGATGCTCGATGTGAAGGTGGGGTCCGGCGTGCCGTTCTGGAGCAGGCGCAGGGCGTAGGGCGCATCGCGGCTGCCCACGAGCACGTTCCCGTCCGGCTGCACATTTAAGCAGTCCGCCGTGAACGCCCCGTATTGTGCGACCGTAGTACCGTTACTGGAGTACACGATGGTGGATGTCAAAGGACTGAGGACCGTGCCGCCGGCGAACACGTTCCCATTGGGCGTCACCGCCACGGAGAAGAACCAGCCATCGATGCTGTGCGTGAACGAGGGATCGTTCACCCCGCCCACCCCCAAGAGCCGCGTGATGCCGTTGACCGCATCGCCGTTGCAATGGACCATGGAACCCGCCACCACCATCCGTCCGTCCGCCATGAAGGCCACACTTGCGGTACCGTCGTCCATGGAGGGCTGGAAGCTCAGGTCGCGCGACCCGTCCGGGTTCAGGCGCGTGAGGCCCTCGTAGGGCACCCCGGCGAAGCCGCTGGAATAGCCTGCGACGAGCAGTTTGCCATCGGGCTGCAGCACCACCTGTGTATTTAAGGGGTTGATAAAGCCGGTGCCTGGATCGAAGGTGGGATCGATGACGAAGGTCTGCGCCTGAGCCGCTCCGACCAACGATGCGAACAGGAGGAAGAGGGTATGCCTCAGGTTCATGGTCGGTTGCTTGGGTTCTTGGGGAAGACGATGAAGATCGAACGAAGTTGCACAAAGGCGGGCGGTCCATCCGAATGGTGATGTGGAGGCCAGGCACTACTTTGGCACTGTAAGATCGCTCATGGAGGGCAACTATTCCCGCACCGATCGTCTTCACCACAAACTCGCCGATCATGAGTGATCTCCTGCTGACCTTCATGCTGGCCCTTTCCAGCACGGGGGCATTCGCGCAGATCACGCTCCTTTCCGAGAATTTCGAGAGCACCGGTGGAACGGCGCCACCACCCGGCTGGAGCTGGACCGGAAGTCCACCGGTCTACGTAGCCGGATCTTCCGGCGGCTTCGGCATCTCGAAGGAATCCTACGACCTGAGTGTGCCGCCACCACCGACCAACTACTCCTGCGCGCTCTTTCACCCGCTGCCCTACGATCCGACCTGGATGTATCTCATCACGGGCCAGATGTACGTGTATGGGCCCGGCGCCAGTACGGCCGCTGCAGGGGCCTTACTATGCTGGATGGACCTGACCACGGGTATGTATGTGACCGCGAACAGCATCTCCTCATTCTCCCAGTTCCCGAATTGGGAGTTCAAGGTCAGTCCGTATCAAACGGTCCCGCCGAACTGGTTGGAGCCCAATGCGCAGTTCGGCATTATGCTCGTGTGCGGGGTGGGAACCGGGAACTCCTACGCGGCGTTCGACGACATCACGGTCAGCTATACGCTGCCGTGGGTGGGGGTTCAACCCAAGATCTGGTTGGATGGTGCCTACGAACAAAGTACTAACCTGATGCGCGACAACCTGCGCGTGGCCGGCTTGATCCCTTCCACCGAGCCTTACTCGGCGATCTATGGCGGACCGGGTGGAGAGACCGTGGCCCCGAGCGTGCTCGCGGTGAACGGCAACAACGCCATTGTGGACTGGGTGCGCGTGGAGCTGCGCACATCACCGGCAGGCCCTGCGGTGGCTGTGACACACGCCTTGGTGCAGCGCGATGGTGATGTGGTGGCCGTGGATGGCGTTTCTCCGGTGCGGCTTTATGTGGGTGCCGGACTTTACCATGTGGTGGTGCGCCACCGCAACCACCTCGCCGTGATGACCGCACCGGCACTGAACTTCGCCCTGTTCGATAACAGCTGGACGATCGACTTCCGCGCTCCGGCCACCACCTGCTACACGCGCCCTGCGCCGGATACGGACCTGCCGCGGCGCACGGTGGGCAGCACACGCACCCTGTGGTGCGGCAATGCGAATGGCAACGACCGCGACCCCATACTGACGGCCATTGGGGGCACCACCCCCACTGTTACTGTCACCGGCCAGTACCGCCATGAGGATGTGAACATGGATGGAAGCGTGAAGTACACCGGTCCGGCCAACGACCGCGACCGTGTGCTGCTGACCATCGGCGGTGCAACGCCCACGGCCGTGCGGATCGAGCAGGTGCCGTGAGCCCCGCGTGAGCGATAGGAGCGGCGGCCCGGCGCCGCGCGCGCCCTGCGGATGCGTGCGGCGAGGAGACCCCGAGGAACGAGGGGGCCCCGGAGCGCCGCAGCCGCTGGTGCGTGCCAGCCGGCCACAGCGGATAGCGCGACCCGCGCGCAGGCCAGGTGAGTGGGAGAGGGGCACGCCCAAGCAAGCTGCATGCGCATGTACGCGGCCAAGCATGGACAAGTAGGGACGCGAATGGACATGCCGCGTCCATCCACGTCCATACCTGTCCATAGGTTGAATGCGAAGCCAGTTACTTTGCGAGTCCCGCCTATTGTCGGGATGAAACACATGCAGTTACAGAACTACGCCTGCGGGCAATGGATCGCCGGAACAGGCAACCAAGCCGAACTTGTTGATGCAAGCACCGGCGAGCTGATCGCCACAACCTCCTCCGGCGGCCTCGACTTCGCCGCCATGCTCCACTACGCCCGCACCGTGGGC
>CAZJTB010000269.1:2782-4459 GCA_964548485.1 uncultured Chryseobacterium sp.
ATGACCTTCCCCGAGCGGGGCCGCATGCTGAAGGCCCTGGCCCTGTACCTGCTGGAGCGCAAGGACAAGTATTACCAGGTCAGCTACAAGACCGGCGCCACCAAGGCCGACAGCTGGGTGGACATCGAGGGCGGCATCGGCAACCTTTTTGCCAACGCGAGCCTGCGCCGCACCCTGGGCAACATGCCCTTCTACGTGGACGGCGAGGCCATCCGCACCAGCAAGACCGGCACCTTCATCGGCCACCACATCATGGTGCCCAAGGAGGGCGTGGCCGTACACATCAACGCCTTCAACTTCCCCATCTGGGGCATGCTGGAGAAGTGCGCCGTGAACTGGATGGCCGGCGTGCCCGCCGTGGTGAAGCCCGCCACTGTGACCAGCTACCTCACCGAGGCCATGGTGAAGGACATCATCGCCAGCGGCATCCTGCCCGAGGGCGCCCTGCAGCTCATCGTGGGCAGCGCCGGTGATCTCCTCGATCATGTCATGCACCAGGACGTGGTCACCTTCACCGGCAGCGCCAGCACCGGCCGCATGCTCAAGCGCCACGACCGCCTGATCGACGAGAGCGTGCCCTTCAACATGGAGGCCGACAGCCTCAACGCCATCGTGCTGGGCCCCGACGCCGTGCCCGGCACCGAGGAGTACGACCTCTTCATCAAGGAGGTGGGCCGCGAGATCACCCTGAAGTGCGGGCAGCGCTGCACCGGCGCGCGCCGCATCCTGGTGCCGCAGAATGTGTTGGAGGATGTGCAGATCGCCATCGGCAAGCGCTTGGGTGGAACCGTCATTGGCGACCCGCGCGCGGAAGGTGTGCGCATGGGCGCACTGGCCGGCAAGGCGCAACGCGAGGAGGTGAAGCGCGCGCTGGCCGAGCTGCTCAAGGCCTCGCAGGTGGTGTACGGCGACCCCGACAGCGTGAACGTCACCGGCGCCGATGTGCAGAAGGGCGCCTTCATGAGCCCCATCCTGCTGCTGAACCCCGATCCCTGGAAGAACCAGCAGAGCCACAACGTGGAGGCCTTCGGTCCGGTGAGCACCTTGATGCCCTACAAAGACCTGGACGATGCCGTGGCCCTCACCAAGCTCGGCAAGGGCTCGCTGGTGGCCACCATCGCCACCTACGACGACAAGACCGCGCAGGAGTTCGTGTGGGGCGCCGCCAGCCACCACGGCCGCATGCTGGTGCTGAACCGCGACATGGCCAAGGAGAACACCGGCCACGGCTCGCCCCTGGCCACCTTGGTGCACGGCGGCCCCGGCCGCGCGGGCGGCGGCGAGGAGATGGGCGGCAAGCGCGGCGTGCTCCACTACCTGCAGCGCACCGCCATCCAGGGCAGCCCCACCAGCATCACCGCGCTCACCCAGCAATACCAGCAGGGCGCCAGGTACCACATCACCGAGCAGCACCCCTTCCGCCTGCACTTCGAGGAGCTGAACATCGGCGATACGCTGATCACCGAGAAGCACCTGGTGACGCTGCAGAACGTGGAGGACTTCGCCGCGCTCAGCGGCGACCGCTTCTACGCCCACATGGACGCCAACAGCCTCGATGGCACCCCCTTCACCGGCCGCGTGGCGCACGGCTACTTCATCCTCTCAAGGGCAGCCGGCTTGTTCGTGGACCCGCCCAAGGGCCCCGTGCTGCTCAACTACGGCATCGAGGAGTGCCGC
>CAZJTB010000270.1:0-4458 GCA_964548485.1 uncultured Chryseobacterium sp.
CGGACCCGGGCTCCAGCGCGGCGCTCTTGTAGGCGAAGTGGATGGCGCTGGTGCGAAGCTTCTTGTGGTTGAGGTCCTCCAGGCGCGAGAGGTCGAGCTGGCTCAGGTCCATGAGCTTCTCCACGCGCAATGCGAACACCTCGGCATCGAGGAATTGCAGCTCTTTCACTTTCTTGAACACCTGGTAAAGCTCCTCTGCGCTCTTGGTCTCGCCAACGGAATAGGTGTAGGTGGACGTGATGGGGTCGTAGCGCTCCACCACGCGGTAGAGCTTCCTGATCTGCGTGAAGCACGGGTCATCCAGGTCGATGCGCTCCTTGCTGGCGAAGAGCTGCACGCTGAAGGTGACATCGCCGAGCGCATCGCCATGGAGGCTCACATCGTCATAAGGCAGCTCCTGGAACTCGAAGCTGTGCCGTTTGCCGAAGGCGTCCTGGTACACGGCCACAACAGCCTGGTCCTCGTGGTCCTTGAACCGGTCGAGCACCACCACCGTGCGCGTATTGCAGCGATTGGCGATGGCGCCCGTGGCATCGGGCGCTCCGATCACATCGAGCTTCACCATATAGGTGCCGGGCTGCTTGAATGCGTGCACGAATCGCGTGCCTTCGGCCCGGCTGCCATCGCCGAGGTCCCAGTGGTACTCGGCGGGCTTCATGCCGGGCACGTGCGTGAGGCCGGCATGCAGCTCGAACCTGCGACCGGTCCGGATTGTGTCCTGCACCGCGATCCAGGCCTGCTCCAGATCCGCCACCTCCAGGACCTGTTCGCTCAGGGCATGGAAGAGGTCGCCGGTCTTGCGGTCCACCAGGATTGAGCGCACGGCATAGCGCCCGGGCTTCGCATAGCAATGCTGCGCCTGGTAGCCCTTGATCCGGGTGCCATCGCCCATGTCCCAGTAGTGGTCGACGGGGATGGAGTTCGTGGCGGCGTGCGGGCGCTTCTTCAGCGAATAGCAGTAGTTGTTCGGCTTCTGCTCGGCGCAGTCGCGGAACTTGGGCACGGTGAGCTTGCTCGCGTAGATGGCATCGCTGCCGTCGCGGTTCGAGGCGAGGAGCGCGCTGTAGCCATCGGGAAGGATGACGTACCCGTGGTCGTTGCCCCTGCTGTTCACCGGTGCGGGCATGGCCGCGGGTTCCAGCCAACCGTCGCGTGTCTGCTGGGTGAAGTAGATATCGAGACCGCCGAGGCCTCCCGGCCTGTTGCTGGCGAAGTGCAAGGTGCCGTCCGCCTGCATGCGCGGGAACACCTCATCGCCCGGGCCGTTGATCGCGGGTCCGAGGTTCACGGGCGTGCCCCATTCGTGCCCGATGCGCTCGCTGCGGTACAGGTCCATGCCGCCGAAGCCGCCGGGCCTGTCGCTGGCGAAGAAGAGCCATTGCCCATCAGGCGAGAAGGCGGGGTGCATGCAGGAGCTCTTGGGGTCGTTGTGCGCGAAGGGCATCGGCGCGGACCAAGCGCCTTGCTGCAAGGAGGAGAAGAACAGCCCGATCTGGCCATTGGACGCGCGCATGTTCGAGAGCTTCTTAGGCAGCACCTGATTGCGCGTGTAGCAGATGGTGCGGCCATCGGAGCCGAAGGCTGCGGGCCCTTCGTTCACCGGGGTGGCCAGGTTCTGGCTGAAGAGCACAGGTGCGCCGGCGCGGCCATCCTTGTAGGGCACCCAGTACAGGTCGCTCAAGGGCTTGCCGGTCTCGGCATCCACGAACCCGACGAGGGCGGAGTTGTCGCGCACGGAGGCCATCACGAAGCCGCTGTCGAGCCATACGGGGGCATAGTCCTCGCCTGCGGGCCTGATCTCGATGCGGCGCACCTCATGAATGGTCTGCGCCATGGCGGAATGCGCCAGGAGCAGCATGATGGTGGGGAGAACGGGTCGCATGGTGCTCAGAAGTAGCGCGGGTCCCTGACGCGTATGCGGTAGCCGAACTCGTATTGCACAAGCAGCTCGTGCGATCCGTTGTGGTAGGGCCTGAGTGCGGAGTAGCCCATGTCGTAGGCATAGCCGATGCGCCATTGGGGTGTAGGCAGCACCTCCGCCATGGCGATGAAGCTATCGCCGCTGCGCCAGGAGGCCCCGAGCCAGAACTTGTCGCGGTAGATGAGGTTGGTGCTCAGGTCGCCCTGGAGCCCGGTCTCCAACCGATGGCGGAGGAGGGCCGTGGGCTTGAGCTTCGTATCGTCGTTCAGCGTGAAGACGTATCCGCCAGAGAGCATGGGCTGGAGGTTGGGCCGGGTGTCGTGCAGCCTGTAGCCGCGATCGACGACGTTGTAACGGTGGGCGATGAGAAAGGGTACAGAGGCGCCCACGAACCAGGTCTTGGTGTAATAGAGCGCTCCGGTGCTGAAGTTGGGACGCAGCGCGCCTCGCGTGTCGCCGGCGAAGCTGGGGTCGCTCGCATCCTGGATGGCCACCTGCGTCCACAGGGCGCGGTGCAGGCTCAGCCCGGCTCCGAAGCCGAGGGCCAGCTTGGCCTTCTTCGGCATGGCGATCCGGTAGGCGTAGTTGCTGAGGATGCCCGTTTCGTTGCTCACCCCGATCCGGTCGTTGAAGACCATGAGGCCCAGCCCGACCGGGCTGCGGCGCACGGGCGCATGCACCGACAGGTTCTGGGTGATGGGCGCGCCCTCGAATCCCACCCATTGCTGGCGATGGGTGAGCGTGGTGCTGAGCACCTCGCGGCTGCCGGCATAGGCCGGATTGATGGCCATGCCGTTGAAGAGGTATTGGCTGGTGAGGGGCGTGTGCTGCCCAACGCCATCGGCCGCGAGAGCGAGCGAGGCCACGAGTGTGAAGGGCAGATGGGTCCTCACCGCTTGATGATGACGTGGCCGTTGTACGTCCGCAGGCCACTTAGGTTAAGCACATAGAAGTAGGTGTCGTCCGGCAGGGCCTGACCATTGCGCGAGCGGCCGTCCCATTGGTTCCGGTAATCGTCGGTGGCGAAGACCTGCTGGCCCCAGCGGTTGTAGATGAGCGCCTCGGAACCCGGGTAAGCCTCGATGCCGCGGATCTCCCAGCGGTCGTTCACCCCATCGCTGTTGGGACTGAAACCCTCCGGGATGAAGAGGTCGTCGACGCGGAGGAGGACCGTGTCGCTGACCGAAGCGCAGGCATTCGCCGTGGCGGTGAGCACGATCAGGTTGTCGCCGATGCCCAGCCCGCTCACTGTGGTCGCTGAATCCTGCGGGCTGGCCATGGAGCCCGATCCGCTCAGCACCCACCATTGGAACTGCACGCCTGGAGAGGCCGACCCCTCAAGCGCCGTGTGGTTCACCACTGCCAGGTATTGGTCAGGGCCGGCATTCACCCAGAGGCCTGGGAATGGGTCGATGAATTGCACCGTAACCGTGTCGGTGGCCGTGCAGGATCCATTGGCAACCGTCCAGGCCATGGTGTAGGTGCCGTACGCCGATGCACTGATCGAGGCTTGCGGATCGCTCGGCTGGCCAGCTGTGGATAGCCCGGCGGGGAGGCTCCAGGAGCCCGTGCCCAATGCGGTGGAAGCCTGAAGCACGGCGCTGAGGCCGCAGACCGAGAGGTCGGCACCGGCATTCGCAACGGGCGCGGGAACCACCACGATGCTCTGCGTGAGCTGGGCCGAGCAGCTCCCGATGCTCGCGGTGTAGGTGATCTCGGCAGTGCCCGTCAGCCCATTGGGATTGAAGAGCGCGCCATTCACGCCCGGACCGCTCCAAGTGCCGCCGTTTGTGCCCGTAACCAGCGTGTTGAGGTCGAGGGCCGGTGTACTGGCGCAGATGGTGGCCGGGGCCGTCCAGGATGCATCTGCATTGGATGCGATGGTGATGGATTGGACCGCGGTTCCCGGGCAGGCCCCGGCGAAGGCGTGTGTGACCGCATACTGGCCGGGCTGGCTGGCGCCCACATTGATGGCTCCCGTTACCGGATCGATGGCCAATCCTACCGGCGCCGCGCTGAAGGACCCGCCGATCTGGGCGGTCCATGGTGTTGGCGATGCATCGCCCTGGCAATACGCGCTCTGCGCGTAGGCGAAGGCAGCATCGCTGACCGGAAGGAAGGTGATGCGCACGGTGTCGATGGCGATGCAATTGCCGGCTGTCACGGTCCAGTAGAGCTCATAGGAACCCGGCGTGCTGGCAGTGGCCACGGCCTGAGGTGCGGTCGCTGAGTTGAAGGAGACGGCTGAAGGACCGCTCCAGGTTCCAGCGCCAGCAGCGGCCAGCGTGGTCGTGTTCCCGCAGACCTCCTGGTCAGGCCCTGCCTCGCTCGTGCAGTTGATGATAATGCCGGTACAGGTGCAGTCGGGGCCCCACGTATCGTTGATGGTGCTGGCGTTGCCGTCATCGCAAGGCGAACCCGCCACCGCCGACCCCCCCCAGACGCCCGCGCAATCCTGCACGCAAGGCGCGTTGCCGGTGGAGCCGCCCACGCAAGTGCCGCAGTTGTCCAGGTAGGCGGTGCCGCCGAAGACACCA
>CAZJTB010000271.1:0-4452 GCA_964548485.1 uncultured Chryseobacterium sp.
GAGGGCTTCGGCAACTGCAGCAACACCGGCGCCTGCGAGGTGGAATGCCCCAAGGGGATCAGCCTGGAGCACATCGCCCGCCTGAACCGGGAGTACCTGGCGGCAAGTGTGACGAAGGAGTAGAATCAACGACTCAACGGTAAGGAAGGGCCGTGAACAACGGCCTCTCTTGGGTGGTGCGGAGCACAATCGGTGAACGCTGAACTGCGCCCCGTTAGATTCGCCGGGGATGCAGCTGACCACCAAACTCCCCCACGTCGGCATCACCATCTTCACGGTAATGAGCAAGCTCGCACAGGAGTGCGGCGCCATCAACCTCAGCCAGGGCTTCCCGGACTTCCCCATCGACTGCACGCTGATCGACTTGGTGGAGAAGGCCATGCGCACCGGCCATAACCAGTATGCTCCCATGCCGGGCCTGCCGGCGCTGCGCGAAGCGATCACTGCCAAGGTGAAGCGGCTGTACAACTACCAGTACGACACCGACACCGAGGTCACCGTAACAGCCGGCGGCACGCAAGCCATCTTCACGGCCATCGGTGCGGTGGTGCACCCGGGCGAGGAGGTCATCATCGTGGACCCCGCTTACGACTGCTACGCGCCCACGGTTGAGCTGTTCGGCGGCAGGCCGGTGCACGTGCGCCTGGGTGCGGACATGAAGTTCGATTCGGATGCGGTGAAGGCGGCGATCACACCGCGCACGCGCATGATCATGATCAATACACCGCACAACCCGGCGGGGACTATCCTGCGCGATGTGGACATGAAGCGCATCGGCGAGATGCTGCGCGGCACGGACATCATCCTCCTCAGCGATGAGGTGTATGAGCACCTGGTATTCGATGGCGAACCGCACTCATCCGTGATCAACTACCCGGAGCTGCGCGAACGCGCCTTTGTGATCTTCAGCTTCGGCAAGGTGTTCCATGCCACCGGATGGAAAATGGGTTACGCGCTGGCGCCGAGGGAGCTGATGGCCGAGTTCCGGAAAGTGCACCAGTTCAATGTCTTTAGCGCGAACACGCCCGTTCAGCATGCGCTGGCCGCCTACATGCAGGAGCCGTCGAACTACCAGAACGTCCCGGACTTCTATCAAGCCAAGCGGGATCGCTTCGCAGCGGGCATGGCAAAGTCGCGCTTCAAGCTGCTGCCCTGCGAGGGATCCTACTTCCAGACCGCCGACTACAGCGCCATCAGCGATGAGGACGACATGACTTTCGCCCAACGCGTGGCGCGCGAGTTCGGAGTGGCCACCATTCCCCTGTCGCCGTTCTACAAGGAACCTCCATCAGATCAACGCCTGCTGCGCTTCTGCTTCGCGAAGCAGGACGCTACATTGGACGCTGCCATCGAGAAACTATGCCGGATCTGAGGGTCACCATCGTGCAGAGCATGCTCCATTGGGAGGATGCCGCCGCGAACCGCTCCATGTTCGGCGGGAAGCTGGCCGCGCTGAAAGGCGCCACCGACCTCATCGTACTGCCCGAGATGTTCACCACCGGATTCAGCATGCGGAGCGCCGAGCTCGCCGAGCCCATGAGCGGCCCCACCGTGGCCTGGATGGAGGAGCAGGCCAGGCTTCTCGACGCAGCGATCTATGGCAGCGCCATCATCACGGAAGGTGGCAAGCGATTCAACCGGGGACTCTTCGTGACGCCCGATGGCGCGATAAAGCGCTATGACAAGCGGCATCTCTTCCGCTTCGCGAACGAGACTGACCATTACAGCGCCGGGCGCGAGCGCGTGGTGGTGGAATGGCGCGGCTGGCGCATGCTGCTGCAGATCTGCTTCGACCTGCGCTTCCCGGTGTTCGCGCGCAATCGCGGCGACTACGATGCCATCCTCTACGTCGCCAATTGGCCGGAGGCGCGCCGCTTCCCCTGGAGCCAGCTGCTCATCGCGCGCGCCATCGAGAACCAATGCTACGTGGCCGGCGTGAACCGCGTAGGCATGGATGGCAAGGGCATCCACTATAGCGGCGACAGCGTGATCATCGACCCGCGCGGCGAGGCCATCGGGCGGGTGGAGCAGTCGCAGGAGGGCATCGTCATGGCGGTGCTCGATGGCCTGGCGCTGGAGGAGTTCCGCGCGAAGTTCCCGGTTGCGCTGGAAGCCGACGACTTCATGCTTCGCCTCTAGCGCAGCACCTGGATGTGCCCCATCTGGGTCTGCCGCACGCCCACGCTGCCGTCCTTGTCCGTGTAGAAGGTGTACTCCATCCGCCACACGTACATGTCGTTCTTCACGGGCTCGCCCCGATAGGTGCCGTCCCAGCCCATCGCGATGTCGTCCGTCTCGAAGAGCTTCTCGCCCCATCGGTCGTGGATGGTCATGTGGATGGAGGCGATGCTCTTGCCCACGGGCACGAACACGTCGTTCACCCCGTCGCCGTTCGGCGTGAATGTGTTGGGCATGAAGATGGTGGCCGGGCAGTACTCGATCACGCGCGCGCTATCGAGCGTGGAGCAATCGTACACGTTGGTCAGGTGCACATAGTACCACCCGTAGGCGCCGGCCATGATCACCCGCGTGGTCTCGCCCGTGCTCCAGCTGTACCGGGCGCCCGGGTTGCCCGCGTCGATCACCACATACTTGGGCTCATCGTCGAGGCAGGCATGGAACTCATTCACCGCCATGCGCGCCGGCGAGGGGTTGAAGAGCACCGCGATGGCATCGCTCCGCTGGCAGAAGCCATTGCTCACCTGCACGCTGTAGGTGCCCGCGCCGCGCACGGTGATGGTGCGCGTGGTGGCGCCGGTGCTCCAGGCATAGGTGCTGCCCGGATTGCCGGCATCAAGCACGAGGGCTTGGCCCTCGCACAGCACCGTATCGGCGCCGAGGCTCACCACCGGTGGCTGCACCAGCGTCACCACGGCATCGAAGGTGGCCACGCATCCCGCGCTGTTGGTCACCGTTACCGTGTACTGCCCGCTGGCCGAAGCCACGATCGATTGCGCAGTTGACCCCGTGCTCCACGCGTAGGCGCAACCCGGATTGCCGGCGTTGAGCGTGGGCGGTGCATCGCCGCACGCGGTGATGTCCTGCAGCGCATCCACGGGCCCCGGAACCACCTCCACCGCGATGGCATCCGTCGCCGAACAGAAACCGTTGCTGACGGTGACGGAATAGATTCCATTGCTGCCCACTGTGATCGTCTGCGTGGTGGCGCCGTTGCTCCACTGGTGGCTGGCGCCCGCATTGCCCGCGTCGAGGGTGAGGGTGCTGCCCTGGCAGAGGGTTGCGTCGGGGCCCAGTTCAACGCTCAGCGCTGGAGCGAGCGTCACCACGGCATCGAAGGTGGCGCTGCACCCCTGCGGCGTGGTCACCACCACGGAATAGGTGCCGCTCGCGGCGGCCACGATGCTCTGCGCGTTGGACCCGGTGCTCCACAGGTATGAGGCTCCGGCATTGCCGGCGTTGAGCGTGGGGGGCGAAGCGATGCACGCCGACACGTCGGACAGCACATCCAGCGGCATCGGGTTGAACTGAACGCTCCTGGATCCCGATGCGCTGCAGCCGTTGGCGTTCGTCACCGTCACGGAATAGGTTCCGCTGGAGCTCACGGAGATGGTCTGCGTTTGCGCGCCCGTGCTCCAGGCATAGGTGCTGCCGGAGTTGCCCGCATCCAGCACCTGAGGCGTGGATCCGCAAACGCTCAGCGCGGCACCCAGATTCACGCTGGGCAGCGCGTGCAAGGTGACATTGAAGGTGCTGCTGGCCTGGCAGCCGTTCGCGTCGGTGATGGTTACCGTGTGCGGGCCGCTCTGCGTGGGCACGATGGAGGATGTGGTGGCTCCGGTGCTCCAGAGGTAGCTGACTCCCGCGCCAGGCGCCGCAAGGGTGGGCGGCGCGCTGATGCATGCGCTCACGTTCTGGCTGGCAGGCACGTTGGCCAAGGCGCGCGTGATGGTCACCTGCGCGCTCACCGAGCAGCCGAACGGATCGCTCACCGTAACGGCGTAGGTGGCACTGGCATCCACCAGGATGGTGGGCGATTGGATGCTCGCCGAATTGAGGTTCGCGGCGGGCGACCAGCTGTACGTGGCATTGGCCACATTGTGCTGCACCGTGAGCTGATGGCCAAGGGTGGAGCACAGCGTGAGGTTGCTCCCGGCGGTGGCCGTATAGCCCGTGTTCACGGTTACCGTGATCCAGCCGCTGAGCTGGCATCCGCTGGCGGTATGGGTAACCGTGCAGGTGTACGTGGTGGTCTCATTGGGCGTGGCCACCGGATTGGTGATGGCGGCATTGCTCAGGCCCGCGCCGGTCCACGCATAGGTGAGTCCCGTGCCTCCGCTCACCACGGCCGATAGCTGCGTGCTCTGCCCCTGGCAGATCGTCGTCTGCGCCGCGGATACGGTGAGTCCGAAGAGCTGTCCCACGGTAATGGTGGTCTGGCCGGTGGCGGTGCAGCCTGCATTGTTCGTGGCGGAAACGCTGTAGGTGGTGGTC
>CAZJTB010000272.1:0-4435 GCA_964548485.1 uncultured Chryseobacterium sp.
GCCTTCCTTGCGGCGGATATGCTCGCCGGCGTAGCGCACGCCCTTGCCCTTGTACGGCTCCGGCGGACGGAAACGACGCAGCTCCGACGCCACCTGGCCGACGGCCTGCGCATCGATGCCGCTCACCTTGATCTCGGTGGGCTTGGGCAGCCGATGGTCGGCCAGGTATTGCGGACGCGCCGCTATCCAGAGCAGCATGGCGATGCCGGCGAGCACGATGCGATGGTTGGTCTTCATGAGCGAGGCTTCATACGCCGATGGCGCAATCGGGTTTCCATGGCTTGCTGGGCGAATCCGTCCTGCCCTGTGCACCGCGAGAACCCATGATCCGCATTCGCATGTCGCGATGCATCCGGCAACATCCGCGGCCATCCGGCGGATCACGGCTTCGATGGAGCATGACGGGGGGCAGAGGCCGGAACCTCAGGCCAGGGCTTCGCGTACACGGGCGGCTTCGGTCCGTCACATGACCTCTTCGACCATCCTGCGCGCGGCATTCGCTTCCCTGCTCGGCATCATCGCCTTCACGGGCCTGCATGCGCAGGGCCGGTTCACGGTGAACGGGCGCGTGAAGGTGGATGGCAGCGACCTCTCCGGCGCGCGGGCCGTGGTGTACAAGAATGGGGTGAAGGAGCGCACCATCACGACCGGACTGAACAAGTTCTCCCTCGAGCTAGATCTCAACGCCAACTACATCGTCTCCTTCGAGAAGGACGGCTTCGTGGCGAAGAAGCTCTCGTTCAACACCCATGCGCCGGCTGAAGCGGCCGCCAAGGGCTTCACGCCGTTCGACTTCGCGGTATCACTCTTCAAGCAGTACGACGATATCAACCTCGTGGTCTTCAACCAGCCGGTGGGCATGATCCGCTACGACGCCGCCGTCGGCGATTTCGACTACGACACGGACTACACCAAATCGATCCACTCGCAGTTGCAGGAAGCCACCCAGCGCGTGGAGCGCAAGCAGAAAGAAGAGCAGCAAGCCGCGGCCCAGGCGGAGAAGAGCAAGGCGGAAGCGGCCAAGGCGGAAGCGAAGGCGAAGGCCGAGGCGGAGAAGCAGGCTGCGGCGCAGGCAGCCACAGAAGCGAAGGCGAAGGCCGAAGCGGAGCGGCAAGCCGCAGCCCAAGCAGCCGCTCAAGCAGCTGCTGAGCGGCAAGCCAGAGCGGAGGCGGAAAAGCAGGCCGCAGCACAGGCAGCCGCAGAAGCGAAGGCGAAGGCCGAAGCCGAGCGCCAGGCCAAGGCCGAGCAAGCCAAGCAGCAAGCCGCTCAGCGCGAGGCCGAGAAGCCGCGCCCACCGCAACAGGCCGAGCAGAAGAAGGCTCCCGAGCCGCAGCCCGAGCGGCCCAAGCCGATACCGCCCGCGCCGCAGCCCCAGCGCAGTCCGATGGCCTTGGACCCCGTGAAAGGCAGCGATGGCCGCAGAAGCGCCGAACCTGTCATGGCGGAAGAGGCGCCCCGCGTGGACAAGGCGAAGGCGCGCGCAGGGGAGGAGCCGCGGCCCGCGGCCGAGACCATCGAGCCCACCATCAACCGCACTGAGGATCTGCTGGTCGAGTCGGGCAAGGTGACCACCATCGTGCGGATCGAAACCGATGGGAAGACCACCGAGTACCGGCGCGTGTACCACAAGTGGGGCGGCACCTTCTTCTTCAAGGATGGCCAGGCCTGCTCGCAGGTGGAGTACGACTGCGCGGTGCGCACCGAGCAATTGGCCGGCGCCACGCCGCGCGGCAAGCTGGACTGACGGCTCTACCTTGGGCTCGTGCCCGGATTGAGACGCCGCTCCGTGAAAAGAAGACCCAAGCCTGCGAATGAGCAGGTAAGCCGCACCATGAGCCGGATCAGGGCCAAGGACACGCGGCCTGAGCTGATCGTGCGCACCAGCCTTCGCGCTGCGGGGCTCACGGGTTACCGGCTCCATTATGCGAAAGCGCCAGGTCGCCCTGATATCACGTTCGTGAGCCGGAGGGTCGCCGTGTTCGTGCATGGGTGCTTCTGGCATGGATGCCCGCATTGCCAGCCACGGAAACCCAGGCGCAACACCTGGTACTGGCTGCCCAAGCTCGACCGCAACAAGGAGCGCGATGCGGAAAAGGCCAATGCCCTGCGCCGGGCCGGATGGAGCGTGATCACCCTCTGGGAGTGCCGCATCAAGCGCGCGCCCGATGCGCAGGTGGCGCGTGTGCTCAGGGCTTTCGACGCCCGAGCAGCCGCGCGAAGAAGCGCCGCTCGAACTCCCAGAAGAAGCGGAACTGGCCCAGCATGGCGCCATACAGGAGCAGCAGCAGATTGTAAACGGGCAGGATGAGGATGTAGTAGAGCACGGAGAAGATCAACGGAGGCTCCGAGGCATCGCCGCTGGCCCAAGCCACCAACGGACGCTTGAGCAGGAGCACCGTGAAGCCCGTGCAGGCGAACACCACGAGGATGATGCCCACGCGCGCGGGCGATACGTTCCATCGCTTCGCCAGGCGCTGCACCCAACCCGTCTTGGCCTGCTTCGCTTCTTCCATCGGCGGCGAAGATCGGCCCGTGCCGCTTCACCGGCGCGCTCCTGGTGGAGAATACCGCGATCGCGGTAAGCTCAATCGGCCCACTCGGCCAGGAACAGATTCGTCTCGCGCGTGCCGCCGTTGTTGCGGTTGCTGCTGAAGACCAGCCACCGCCCGTCGGGGCTGAACACGGGGAACGCATCGAAGGTGTCGCCGTGGCTCACCTGCTCCAGGCCGGAGCCATCGGCATTGATCATGAACAGCGTGAACGGGAAGCCCCGCTCGCTCTTATGGTTGCTGGCGAAGAGGATGCGCTTGCCGTCGGGGTGCCAATACGGAGCCCAGTTGGCTTTGCCCAGCTGGGTGATCTGCCGGGCCTCGCTGCCATCGGCATTGGCCACCCAGAGCTCCATGTTGGTGGGCGTAACCAGCCCCTCCTGCAGCAGCGCCTTGTACTCGGCTTCTTCCTCAGGCCCCATGGGGCGCGACGCGCGCCACAGGAGCTTGCTGCCATCCGGGCTGAAGAAGGCGCCGCCATCATAGCCCAGGGTGCTGGTCACGCGCCGCACATCGCTGCCATCGATGCGCATGGTGTACAGATCGAGGTCGCCATCGCGCATGCTCGTGAACACGATGCGATCGCCTTTCGGCGACACGGTGGCCTCCGCATCGTAGCCCGGCGCATCGGTGAGCTTGCGCACGAGCTTCCCCTTGAGGTCGGCCACATGGATATCGAAGCTGGCATAGATGGGCCATACGTACTTGCCATCGCTCCGGCGCTCCGGAACGGCCGGGCAGGAGGCATCGTGCTCATGGGTGCTGGCATACAGGATAAGGCTGTCGCCGGGCAGGAAATAGCTGCACGTGGTTCGCCCTCCCCGCACGCTGATGAGCGTGGGCGGCCCGTTCCGCAGGTCATCCGTGAAGGGGTTGAAGGCATGGATCTGATCGCAGGCCTCGCCCCATGCGGGATTGGTGCTCTGGAACACGAGCCGGTTGCCGCTGAAGCTCCAATAGGCCTCGGCATTGTCGCCGCCGAAGGTGAGCTGCTTGATGCGCTTGAAGTGTCGCTCTTCCGGATACCGCAGCGTACTGTCCCAGCCGGTGATGGAATCGGCGGGATCAGCGGGTTGATTCGGGCCATGGGGAGCGCCGCATGAGAGCAGCGCGATCGGGAAGGCAAGGAGCGATTGGCGCATGGGGTCAGAGGGGCCGCGAATCTACCCGGCAATCGTCAGCACCATGTCAGGGATTCAGCGGCCATACATTGCCGCATGGGGTTCGACGGAAAGCCCGTCAAGGGAAGGGGAGCTGCCGCCCAGCCGGCGAACCGCTTCCTGCAGCGGAGCTATGGCTTCGTGGAATGGGAGGGCATCGATGAGCCGCTGGAGGAAGAGCGCCCAACGCGCTACTTGATCGAGCACCCGAAGACCATCGTGAACCGGGTGAACAGCCCGGACCTTCCCTTCACCCGCAGCATGAATCCCTACCAGGGCTGCGAGCATGGATGCGCCTACTGCTATGCGCGGCCCACGCATGAGTACTGGGGCTATAGCGCAGGGCTCGACTTCGAGCAGGTGATCCTGGTGAAACGCAATGCCCCGGACCTTTTCCGCAAGGAGATGATGCACCCCAAGTGGGATGCGGAGCCGGTGATGATCAGCGGCGCCACGGACCCCTACCAGCCGATCGAGCGCAAGGAGCGGCTCACGCGCGGCTTGCTTGAAGCGGCGCTTGCGTTCCGGCAGCCCGTTTCGGTGATCACCAAGAACGCGCTCATCCTGCGCGATCTGGATGTCCTTGCCGAACTGGCCTCCTTGGGGCTGGCGCAGGTAGCCATCAGCCTTACCACGCTGAACGAGGACCTGCGCCGCGTGCTGGAGCCGCGCACGAGCACAGGCGCTCAGCGGTTGAAGGCCATCGCCGGGCTGCGCGCCGGAGGG
>CAZJTB010000273.1:0-4424 GCA_964548485.1 uncultured Chryseobacterium sp.
TGGGGCATCGACCTGCAGAGCGAGCACGAGCGCTACCTGGTGGAGAAGCACTTCAAGAAGCCGGTGATCGTCACCGGTTATCCCGGCAAGATCAAGGCCTTCTACATGCGCACCAACGGCCCTGGCGACTTCGGCTACAGCGAGAAGGGCACCACCGTGGCCGCCATGGACGTGCTCTTCCCCGGCATCGGCGAGATCATCGGCGGCAGCCAGCGCGAGGAGCGCCTCGATGTGCTGGAGAAGCGCATGGATGAGATGGGCGTGCCCAGGAAGGAGCTCTGGTGGTACCTGGACACGCGCCGCTTCGGCACCGTGCCGCACGCGGGCTTCGGCCTGGGCCTGGAGCGCTTCGTGCTCTTCGTCACGGGCATGGGCAACATCCGCGATGTGATCCCCTTCCCGAGGACGCCGAAGTCAGCCGAGTTCTGAGGGAACTCACCGCAGAGACGCGAAGAGCGCCAAGGGCCGCAGAGGCTCTCTTGCGCACTTGGCGGTGAGCTTTTAGCCCTTCCCTATCCGCACGCTCGTCATCGTCAACGACCCCGCCAGCGCCTGGTCGTTGAAGAGCGTGGCTTGCTCGTCCTGCTGCTGCAGGGCGAGCACGTAGAGCAGCGGGATGAAATGCTCAGCGCTGTTGATGGCCAGGTCGAAGGCGCGGCCCTGGCTGTGGAAGCCGATGAGCGGCTTGTGGTCGCCGGTGGTGATGGCGCGTTTCATCCGCTCGCTGGCCTCCTGTGCCCAATCGAACGCGAAGGGCTCGTTCAGCCTGTTCCAGGCCACCATGCCCAGGTTGTGCACCATGTTGCCGCTGCCGATGATGAGCACGCCCCGGTCGCGCAGCGCGGCGATCTCCTTCGCGAGCGCATAGTGCTGCTCGGGCTTCAATGAGCGGTCGAGGCTCATCTGGATGATGGGCACATCGGCCTGTGGGTACAGGTGCTTCACCACGCTCCAGGCACCATGGTCCAGGCCCCAGCTCTGGTCGAGGCCAACAGGTGCGCTCTTCACCAGTCGCTTGGTCTCCTCGGCGAGCTCGGGGCTGCCCGGCGCGGGGTACTGCACCTCGAACAACGCCTTCGGGAAGCCGCCGAAGTCGTGGATGGTGCGCGGCTTAGGCATCGCGGTCACGTAGGTGCCGCGTGTCTCCCAATGCGCGCTCACGCAGAGGATGGCTTGCGGCTTCGTGATTTCGGCCGCCACCTTCCGGAAGCCCCGCACGAAGGCATTCTCCTCGATGGCGTTCATGGGACTGCCGTGGCCGAGGAAGAGCACGGGCATGCGCGGGCTGGGCTTGAACGGCTCGGTGAGGCGGGCGAGGTCGTTGAGCTTCATGGCTGAGCCGGCCAAGGGCATCGCGGCGAGGGAAAGGAGGAACTGCTTGCGGTCCATGTCGGCAGAACAAAGGTGCGGCCCAGGCGTTCCGACCTGCACGTTCAGTACGCCAATAAACGCCAGCGACCTTCGCGACCCCGCTTGATGCGGGTTGACACCCATGCCACGCCTCTTCTACTACCTCGGCACCTGCTCCACCTGCGAGCGCATCATGAAGGAGATCCCGAATCTCAAGCGCTTCACCCTGCGCGAGATCAAGGGCGATCCCATCACCGGCAAAGAGCTCGACCACATGAAGAAGCTCGCCGGCAGCTACGAGGCGCTCTTCAGCCGCGTGGCCCTGAAGTACCGCGCGCTCGGGCTGAACAACTTGACCCTGGCCGAGGAGGACTACCGCAAGTGGATCCTGCAGGAATACACCTTCCTGAAACGGCCAGTGATGGTGCTTGATGACCGGATCTTCATCGGCAACGGCAAGAACGTGGTGAAGGCGATGGCGGAGGCGGGCGCGCGCCTGTGATGGGGATAGCGGGGCAAGCACGCCCCGTATTTTCGCCCCGACATGTTGAAGCAAGGCCTGTATCAGAAGCTCCAGCAGAAGCTGAGCCCGCAGCAGATCCAGCTCATGAAGATGCTGCAGCTGCCCACCGTGGAGATGGAGGAGCGCATCCGCCAGGAGCTGGAGGAGAACCCGGCGCTGGAGGGCGGCGAGGAGGAGCACGATGATGAGGCCCCCACCGAGGAGGAGGCCATCGCGGGCAGCGAGGAGCTCGATAGCGCGGAGCACGAGGACCAGGAGCGCGACGACTTCGACCTGAGCGAGTATTTCCCCGACGACGACACGCCGGATTACAAGCTGAGCGTGCGCAACACCGGTCCCGACGAAGAGGAGCGCGAGACGCCCCTGGCCGGCGGCACCACCTTCCAGGACCACCTGAAGGCGCAGCTGGCGCTGGTGGATTGCGATGAGCGCACCGAGCTGCTCGCCGAGCACATCATCGGCAACCTGGACGAGGACGGCTACCTGCGCCGCGACCTGCACGCCATCGTGAACGACCTGGCCTTCACGCAGAACGTGATGGCCAACGTGGCCGAGCTGGAGAAGGCCCTGCGCGCGGTGCAGGAGCTGGACCCCGCCGGCGTGGGCGCGCGCGACCTGCGCGAATGCCTGCTGCTGCAGATCCGCCGCATGCCCCACAGCCTCGATCAGCGCGTGGCCGAGGCCATCCTGGACAAGCACTTCGATGCCTTCAGCAAGAAGCACTACGAGAAGATCATCGAGCGGCTCGAGATCGAGGAGGATGCCCTGAAGGATGCCATCGACCTCATCATCCGCCTCAACCCCAAGCCCGGCAATACCCTGCGCGAGACCAGCGCCCCGCGCCAGGAGATCGTGCCCGATTTCAGCATCATGGCCGTTGACGGCCAGCTGGAGCTCAGCCTCAACGGCCGCAACGCCCCGGAGCTCCGAATCAGCCGCGCCTACCGCGACATGATGCAGGAGTACCAGCGCAACAAGAAGGACAAGGCCGCCAAGGACGCGCTGCTCTTCATCAAGCAGAAGCTCGACAGCGCCAAGTGGTTCATCGACGCGATCAAGCAGCGCCAGCACACCCTCATGGTCACCATGGAGGCCATCATGGAGCACCAGCGCGAATTCTTCCTCAGCGGCGACGAGACGAAGCTGAAGCCGATGATCCTGAAGGACATCGCCGAGAAGGTGGGCATGGACATCAGCACCATCAGCCGCGTGGCCAACAGCAAGTACGTGCAGACCAACCACGGCACCTACCTGCTCAAGTTCTTCTTCAGCGAGAGCCTCACCAACCAGGAGGGAGAGGAGGTGAGCACCCGCGAGGTGAAGAAGATCCTGAAGGACGCCATCGAGGCCGAGGACAAGCGCAGGCCCCTCACCGACGATGAGCTCACCGCGCTGCTGAAGGAGAAGGGCTACAACATCGCCCGCCGCACCGTGGCCAAGTACCGCGAGCAATTGGCCCTGCCCGTGGCACGTTTGCGCAAGGAGCTTTAGCGCTGGCCGCCGCTCGAATGGCAATCGGTCGGGCAGCGCGACCAGCAGACAGCAACGCATGCGAATGAACCGCCTTGCCCAACCCGTCGAAGGCCAACCGGCCGTTTGACGCCTGTAAACTCGCTGCATCCGCATCCACCGTGCTTCCCGCCGCCCGCCTCCTCTCCTACCTGCTGCATCCGCTGCTGATGCCCACCCTGACGCTGTGGCTGGCGCTGCGGCTGGGGGGCTGAGGCCTCAGGGCACCGGCGCCCAGATCACGTCCTCGATCCGGGGCGCGTGGGTTGCGAGCATCGCCAGCCGGTCGAAGCCGAGCGCAATGCCCGAGGCCTGCGGCATCAGCGCCAGGGCCGCGAGGAACTCCTCGTCGAGCGGATAGCGTTCGCCGTAAAGCCGCGCCTTCTCGTCCATGTCCGCCAGAAAGCGCGCACGCTGCTCCACCGGGTCGGTCAGTTCGCCGAAGCCGTTGGCCAGTTCCACCCCGCAGGCGTAAAGCTCGAAACGTTCGGCAAAGCGCGCATCGTCGGGGCAGGGGCGGGCGAGTGCGGCCTCGGGCACCGGGTAGCGGTCGAGCACGGTGGCCCGGCCGAGGCCGAGGTGCGGCTCGATGCGGTCCGAGATCGCGCGGCTGAACATGTCGGACCAGGTGTCGGAGGGGGCGGTCGGCAGGCCGGCGCGGGCGCAGGCCGCGGCCATGGCGGCGCGGTCGGGCGTGCCGTCGGGCGACAGCGTGGCCGGAAGGTCGATGCCGGCGTGGCGGGCGAAGGCCTCGGCCACCGACAGCCGTTCGGGCGGCGCGAAGGGGTCGCATTCGGCCGCGCCGTGGCGGAAGGACGAGACCCCCGCGGCCTGCGCCGCCTGCCGCAGGATCGCCGCGCAATCCTGCATCAGCGCGGCATAATCCGCGCCGACGCGGTACCACTCCAGCATCGCGAACTCGGGGTGGTGGCGCGGGCCGCGCTCGCGGTTGCGGAACACATGGGTCAGCGACCACAGCCGCGTCTCGCCCGCGGCCAGGAGTTTCTTCAGCGCGAACTCGGGCGAGGTGTGCAGCCAGAGC
>CAZJTB010000274.1:0-4402 GCA_964548485.1 uncultured Chryseobacterium sp.
TGCACGGTGCAACCATCCGGCGATTTGGGCATCCCGAGCATCAATCCGTTCCCAGGCTATCAAGGCTCAACGACAGAAAATGCCCTGCCTACTGCGGACGGTGGCCTGTTGATTGGCGGCACACTTTGGGAGCCACCAGGTTTCTTCAACCGGGTGGCGCTTGTGAAAGTCGGACCGACGGGGTCGATTGAGACGGATGCTGTCTATGGCGCGGACAACGGAACTGCAATATGTCGTCAAGTTGTCGAATGGAATGGTGAACTTTGGATTACTGTTGATGGACGGTTAGCCGAGTTCAATAATTCGGGCATCTGCCGGTCCTATAGGATCGACAACGAGCTCAATGTGGTGCAGTCGTGCTTGTTGCCACGGCTTGACCTCGATCCGGAACCCCCTCTCGACAGCATACCGCGTGGCGTATTGGACCTTGTCCCGATATCTGAATCTCGGTTTGTCTCGGGCGGAAGGTTCGGTGCTGCAGCAAGCAGCCAGCCACAAGCGAGATCAACCATTTGCGTCTCTGATACTACAGGCGCCTTAATCCGCCATTTGTTGCCGCGCAGCGCTTATGTCCAAGATTTCCCTCCCTTCCTGCAATCACTGTCCAAGGCCCCAGACGGCAACCTCTTCTTCGCCATGCACGAGAACGCGCAGCTCGGGCCGCCCAGCCTCTTCTCCGTCTTCGAGCCCAACCGCATCCACGTGTACAAGCTCGATACGAGCCTGAACGTGCTGTGCGAGCACATCCTCGACGGCTTCGCGGAGAACGCCTACTACTACCTCAACCGCATCAAGGCCACCGACGATGGCGGCTTCCTGCTGCTGGGAGGGCGCCGCGATTTCAACGACCCCAGCGGCTACTTCGCGGCGTGGGCGCAGAAGTTTGGTCCTGATGATTGTGTGGTGGGCATCGATGAGCAACCGGTCCAGGAGCGCGCCAATGTCTTCCCCAATCCGGGCCGCGAGGGCTTCACGCTGCTGCTCAATGGCGAGGCGATCGCGGGCAATGTGCTCTTGCACGATGCGCGTGGAAGCTTGGTGGGCGTTACGACCATGCGCCAAGGGCAGGCACGCATCGATGCCAACCAGCTCCCGAGCGGCTTGTACTTGTTCCGTGTGCAAGACACGCGCGGGGCAACGGTGGCCACCGGCCGGTGGGTGAAGGAATGAACACGAAGCGGGCGCGGCATCAGGTCGCGCCCGCTATTCCTTCAATCTCCCCTCATACTGCCGGAACAACTGCTTCTGGTGATCATCCAGCACGATGCGGCGGCCGTTGATGAAGGCCCAGCGCACATCGTTGCCGCGCATGTCGAGCGCATCGCCCTGCGAGACGATGAGTGTGGCGTCCTTGCCCACGGCGAGGCTGCCGCAGCGCTGGTCGATGCCGAGGATGGCGGCCGCATCGAGTGTGATGGCGCGCAACGCATCCTCCGATGAGAGTCCGTAGGCGCGCGCGGTGCCGGCGGTGAAGGGCAGATTGCGGGCGCCCACATGCTCATGGTCGCCGGTGTAGCCGAGGCAGAAGCGGATGCCGCGCTCCTTCAGCAAGGCGGGCAGCTTGTAGGGCAGGTCGATGTCGTCCTCGGGCCGCATGGGCAGGCTATGCGTGCGGCGCAGGACCACATCCACCTGGTTGTCGCGCAGCAGGTCGGCCACGCGCCAGGCATCGTAGCCGCCCACGATCACGGTGCGCTTCACGCCTTCGGCCTTGGCGAACTGCACGGCCTCGGTGATCTCGCGCGCGGCATTCGCGCGGATGAAGAGCGCCTTCCTTCCGTCGAAGATGCCACGCATCGCTTCCAGGCGCAGGTCGATCACGGCCGGCTTCGCTTCCGCCGCATACGCCTTCGCCTTGCGGAAGAACTGCCGGAGCTCCTCGATCCGCTTCGCGCGCTCGTCCTTCTTCTCGCTGTCGGTCTCGCCGGGCTCGGCCCACCAGCCTTGCCGCTGGTACGCCGCGGGCCAGCTCATGAACACGCCATCATCGGCCTTCACGATGGCGCCGTCGTTGTCCCAGGCATCCAATTGCACCACGCTGCTGGAGCCTGCGATGGTGAGGCCGCGCGGGGCCACCTGCGCCAGCAGCACGCCGTTGGATCGGATGGTAGGCGTTACACGCGAGTCGCTCTTGTATGCGCCGATGGCGCGCAGCTCCGGCTCGAACTGGCCCACATCCTGCATATCCACCGTGGCGCGCGTCTGCTCCACTTCGATCAGGCCGAGCGGCGAATCGGGCACGATGAAGCCCGGATAGATGTGCTGGCCTTTGACGTTGATGACCGTGTCGTAGGCCGCCTTCACGCCGTAATCGAAGCCCACGTAGTCGATGCGGCCTTCGCGGAAGCCCACGGCACCCTCATCGATCACCTTGCCATCGCCCACGTGCACGGTGCCGCCGGTGATGAGGATGCTCTTGGATTGCGGGGGCGCAGGCGTGGGGACCTGGGCATGCGCCTGCATGACGTACAGCAGCAGCATGGCCCATGGCAGGGTGATTCGTTCAATGCCCATCGTGCTCATCCATCAGGTATTCCTCCTCGCCCAGATCGTCGCAATGCCACAGGCGCGGGCGCTCGCGGCCCGGCTTGCGGGTGGGCGCGCCGTCGGCCTTGGCCTGCATCATGGCGCGCACGATGCGGTCGCGCTCGGCAGCGATCCATCCCCGTTGCTCACGGTCCTTCGCTTCGTCGTAGTAGCGGATGCCATCCACCCAGGTCGATAGCGCGCGCGCGTCGATGCTCAGCGGATCGGCGCTCCAGAGCACGAGGTCGGCATCCTTGCCGGGCTCCACGGTGCCGATGCGGTGGTCGAGGCCCATCATCCGCGCGGGGTTCAAGGTGACCATCTTCCAGGCCTCCTCGGCGCTCACGCCGCCGTACTTCACGGTCTTCGCGGCCTCCTGGTTCAGGCGGCGGCTCATCTCGGCATCGTCGCTGTTGATGCCCGTGTTCACGCCGTTGCGGTGCAGCAGCGCGGCATTGTAGGGGATGGCCTCATTCACCTCGAGCTTGTAGCCCCACCAGTCGCTGAAGGAGCTGGCGCTGGCGCCGTGCCTCCGCATCGCCGGCGCCACCTTGTATCCCTCGAGGATGTGCGTGAAGGTGTTCACCTTGAACCGCATGCTGTCGGCCACGTGCATGAGCATGGCGATCTCGCTCTGCACATAGCTGTGGCAGCTGATGTCGCGCTCCCCGCGCAGGATCTCCACCAGCGCCTCCATGCGCAGATCGCGGCGCGGTGCGTTCTTCCCTTCGCGCTCCCTGGGCTTCATCGTGTTCCAGCGGTCGTGCTCCTGCTGGTAGGCGCGCGCCTGGTGGAAGGCATCGTAGAACGACTGCTCCACGCCCATGCGCGTTTGCGGGAACCGCGAGCTGGGGCCCCAGTTGCTCTGCTTCACGTTCTCGCCCAGCGCGAACTTGATGCGCCCGCGCGCACCCTTCAGCAGCAGGCTATCTGCGCTGTGGCCCCAGCGCAATTTGATCACCGCGCTCTGCCCGCCGATGACGTTGGCGCTGCCGTGCAGCTGCTGGATCGTGGTAACGCCGCCTGCGAGGTTGCGGTAGATGTTCACGTCGTCGGGGTTCACCACATCGCCGATGCGCACCTCGCTGGTGATGTGGTGCGAGCCCTCGTTCACGCCGCGCGAGATGGCGATGTGCGAGTGCTCATCGACGATGCCGCAGGTGAGGTGCCTGCCTGTGCCATCCACCTCCGTCACCACCGGCTTGTGCTTGCCGGGGAAGAGCGCCAGCGCATCCAGCTTCTCCCCCACCGCCTTCACCTTGCCTTCGTGGAGGAGCACATCGGCGTTGCGCAGGATGCCGTTCGCCGTGTTCGTCCATACCGTGGCGTTGCGGATCACGATGGTCTCCGCCTTCGGCGCTTCCTTCCAGCCGAAGCCCACCAAGGGATAGGTCACTGCACCGAAGGCCTTCGCGCTTCTCACTCCAACACTATCCTTCGGGGCCGCCTTGCCGTTGCCGGCCTCGCCGCCTACCGCTTTGCCGCCCTTGCCGGAATCGGCCCGTCGCACCGCGCTCCACGCGAACCAGGCACCGCCCGGTTTCTGGCCCTGTCCATCCCACACGCCGCCGCCGCCATGGATGCCGCCGTTCAATCGGATGATCTCCTCCGGCTTGGCTTTCGGCGCGAAGCTCAGGCTCACCACTGTGCCGCTCACGTCCATTCTCACTTTCACCTTCAGGCTATCGGCCTCATCGGGGCGACGCACCGTCGCTTCGTGCCTGCCCGGCTCGCCGCTCACCTCCAGCAGCCAGATCGCCTCCGGCAGGTTGAGGTTGTAGCTCCCAGCGAGCCGGGGCTTTTCGGAATCGTCCAGCACGTAGCGCTTGCCCTCCACCCAGGTCTCGTGGATGGTGTTCTTCTCGTGCAGCAGGTG
>CAZJTB010000275.1:0-4402 GCA_964548485.1 uncultured Chryseobacterium sp.
AACGCCTTCAGTTGCGAACAGTGGCGTCGGGTCTCTACGGTGCAAATGTTCATAGCCATAGATTACAGCATCTCTTGAAACTGGTGCATTAAGGTAGCGCGGCTTCACTGCACTGTCAATGTGACGTGCTTGCCAATAAACTAGCTTACCATCCCGATAGAATGGAATGATTACACGTCTCAGGTATTTGGGGTCAAGACTGAAATGTGCTTTACATTCCAGTGGGTCTATCTTTCGAGAGTCTAGATAGTTGATGAGCTCTACCTGCATCTCTTCATGATGGTCCCGCGGCACCGGCTGCGCCCGAGCCGCGCACCGCATCGGAGAAGCTCATCGCCTTCGCGCGCGCCTTCCCCGTGAAGCTCTACTTCCACAACGACGACCCCGAGCCGCGCAGCTGGAAGCCAACAACCGCGCAGAGCTATGACGACTGCTACCGGCGCTACAAGGGCCTGATGGGCGAGTATGCGCGCGAGACGGCCGACGCTGCTGGCGTGGAGCGCTTCTTCGCCGAGGAGGTCGATGGCGGGAGGAAGGCGCTTGGCGAGCTGGAGACCATCCTCTGGCCCGTGCTGAACGAGGGCCGCAGCATCACGCTGGAGGTGCGCGGCCACGCGAGCCCCTTGGCGCGCACCGACTACAACCGCATCCTCAGCCAACGGCGCATCGAGAGCCTGCGCAACCACCTGCGCGCCGTGGACGGCGGCCGCTTCCTCCCCTTCCTGGATGGCACGGCCCCGAATGGCGCACGGCTCGAGGTGAAGGAGCTGCCCTTCGGCGAGGAACGGTCGGCGGGCGGCGTGAGCGACGACCTGCGCGACACGCGGCGCAGCGTGCACAGTGTGGAGGCCATGCGCGAGCGGCGCATCGAGGTGGTGGGCATCGGGCTGGAGACGCGCGAGGCCACGCAACTCGGCGTGCGCATCGCCCGGAACGTGGGCCGATTGCGACAGGATGAGGAGCGCCGCATCGCCTACGCGCTCACCAACACCGGCCCCACGCCCATGCGCCTGCTGAAGAGCGAGGCCGACTGCGGCTGCACCACGGCCGAGCTTCCCCAAGCGCCCATACCACCGGGCGGCAGCGCCGTGGTGGAGGTGACCTTCAACGGCCGGGCTCGCGAGGGCTACCTGAGGCGGGTGGTGTTCGTGGAGACCGATGGCGAGCCCTTCCAGTTCGAGCTGATCCTCGAAGGCGAGGTGGTTCCGTAACATCGCATCATGCAACTGCTGCTCCTCTCGAACTCCACCATGCCGGGCGAGCCCTTCTTCACGTGGCCGCGCGCATACGTGGAAGCCTTCTTCGCCGGCCGGACACGCATCGCCTTCGTGCCCTTCGCCGCCGTGGAAGCGCAATACGATGCCTACGCCGACAAGGTGGCCGAGGCATTCGCCGCGATGGGCAAGGAAATCGTGAGCCTGCACCGCGAAGCCGATGCGGCCAAGGCCCTGGAGAACGCCGATGCCCTGGCCGTTGGCGGCGGGAACACCTTCCTGCTGATGCGCGCGCTTTACCGCCGCAGCCTGTTGAGGCCCATCGCCGAGAAGGCGCGCGCGGGCATGCCTTACCTGGGCTGGAGCGCGGGCGCCAACGTGGCCTGTCCCACGGTGATGACCACCAACGACATGCCCATCGTGGAGCCGCCGAGCATGCGCGCGCTGCACCTGGTGCCCTTCCAGATCAATCCGCACTACACGGAGGCCACCATTCCCGGCCATGGCGGCGAGAGCCGCGACCAGCGCATCGCTGAGTTCCTCGCGGTGCATCCTGAGATGCCGGTGGCCGGGCTGCGCGAGGGATCGCTGCTGGCCGTGAATGGCTCAAGCATGCGGCTGGAAGGCCGCGGCCTGAAGCTCTTCCGCCACGGGCAGGAGCCGAAGGAGATACCGGGCGGCACCGAGCTGAAGGTGTCGCTGGCAGGAGCATGAGGCATTGAGGCCGCAGCTACTTTCGGCCCGCCGTGAAGGAATTCCTCAACGATATCGGCTTCAGCGCGCTGCTGCTGCTGAAGGTGGCCCTGATCGTGGGAGGCGCCTTCGTGGCCGAGCGGCTCATCCGCAAGGGCCTGCGCCGGCTCTACCTGCGCAGCGACCAGCTGCATGAGGACCGCACCCGCTACCGCTTCTTCCGCAACGCCACGCGCTTCATCGTGGGCATGGTGGCCTTCGCCGCGGTGGTGTATTCGGTGCCTTCGTTCATGCACCTGGCGGTCACCCTCTTCGCCGGCGCGGGCATCCTGGTGGCCATCCTGGGCCTGGCCACGCAGCGCGCCTTCAGCAACATCATCAGCGGCATCTTCATCGTCAGCTTCAAGCCCTTCCGCGTGGGCGATGTCATCAAGGTGGGAAGCATCGAGAGCGGCGTGGTGGAGGACATCACGCTTCGGCACACGGTGATCGTGACCTTCGAGAACCGCCGCGTGATCATCCCCAACGCGGTGATCAGCGACGACGTGATCGTGAACAGCACCATCACCGACGAGGCCACCTGCGAATTCGTGGAGGTGCGCGTGAGCTACGAGAGCGACCTGGACAAGGCCATGGCCATCCTGCAGGAAGAGTGCGCCACGCACCCCGACTGCATCGACAAGCGCACGCCGGAGGAGGTGAAGCGCGGCCAGCACAAGGTGCTGGTGCGCGCGATCCGCCTGGATGAGAGCGCGGTGGTGCTGCGCGCCTACGCCTGGGCCAGGGAACCGGTGTCCGCGCGCATGATGCACTACGACCTCAACCGGAGCATCAAGCTCCGATTCGACCGGGAGGGCATCGTGATCCCCTACCCGCAACGGACCATCCACCTGAGGGGCCAGGCCCCAACGACCGCATGAAGAAGGTGAAGACCCGCGCTGGCAAGGCAGGGCTGCCGCCTGGATCGCTCGTTCATGTGGGCGATGACGACCTCTCGCGCCCCATGCTCATCGAGCTCTTCACCTACAACGCGCAGGAGGTGGCGGAGAAGCGGCTTCAGAGCATCGATGAATTCGAGGATGCCACCGAGAGCCACGTGAACTGATTGAACATCGACGGGCTCAACAGCGAGCGCATGCTGGCGCGCATCGGCGAGCGCTTCAACCTGCACCCGCTGCTGCTCGAGGACATCCTGAACACCGAGCACCGGCCCAAGCTGGAGGAATACCCCGACTGCCTCTTCGTGGTCACCCGGATGCTCGGAATTGACGAGGAGACGGGCGGCATCGAGCAGGAGCAGATCTGCTTCGTGCTGCGCAGGAACCTGGTGCTCTCGTTCCAGGAGACGCCCGGTGATGTCCTTGATCCTATCCGCGAGCGCCTGCGCAAGGACCTGGGCCGCGTGCGACGCTGCGGCAGCGACTACCTGCTGTACGCCCTGCTCGACGTGATCGTGGATGAGTACTTCGTGATCGTGGAGGAGCTCGGCAAGCGCATCGAGGCGCTGGAGCGCAAGGTGGTGGTGCGGCCCGGCAACGAAGACCTGCCCACCATCCAGGAGCTGCGCGGCCTGCTGATCACCGTGAACCGCTACGTGACGCCCATGCGCGAGCTCGCTGGCCGCCTCAACACCATCCAGGGCGAGCTCATCGACAAGAGCACGCGCCGCTACATCAACGACCTGCAGGACCATACCGTTTACATCGCCGAGACCATCGGCACCTTCCGCGAAATGCTGCTGAGCGTGGAGAACACCTACCACGCCGGCCAGAACATGCGCATGACACAGGTGATGAAGCTGCTCACCATCATCAGCACCATCTTCATCCCCCTCACCTTCGTCGTGGGCATCTATGGGATGAACTTCGATTCCGAGGGCGGCGCAAAGCCGCTGAACATGCCCGAGCTGAACTGGGCCTACGGCTATCCCACGGTGATGGGCGTGATGCTCGTGATCGCCCTGCTCATGCTGGCGTGGTTCAGGCGGAAGGGATGGCTGTGAGCGCGCGCCGTTCCATGCCGTTATTTTGCCCCGCCATGATCCAGGAGGAGCACATCGAATCGGCCACTCGGAGCGAAGCGCCGCTGCGCCCGTGCCTGCTCATGGCCTCCGCTTTCCGCTGATGGAATCGCGCGCCCTCCACGTGTCCTGGCTTCATGCAGCCTCCCACGCGCAAGGGACTTCCCGCAAATGCAGGTCGGCAGTTGGCAGCGGGCCGTTGTCGGTCCATATCGACTGCATGCCGCCAACCGCCCATTGCCTCCTGATCGCTGCCAACCGCCCACTGCCTACTGCTGACTGAAGCATGAAGACCCGCTACATCGACCTGATCGAGCAGACCTTCGACTTCCCGAAGGATGAATTCAAGCTCGACGGCGAGAACCTGCTCTGGAACGACCTGCCGCTGGTTGACCTGCTGAAGAAGCACGGGACTCCCCTCCGCATCACCTACCTGCCCAAGATCGGCGAGAAGATCGAGATGGCGCGCGACAGC
>CAZJTB010000276.1:0-4398 GCA_964548485.1 uncultured Chryseobacterium sp.
GATTGTTGTAGCTCATGTAGAACCATTTCCCGGTCATCCATTTCCAGTAGCCCAGTTGCGGCGCGCAGACCAGCGTCGCCATCGCGGCCATCAGCACGAAGTGCTTCCGCAGGGCCCATTGCCGCTTCGCGAAGGCGCGCCACTCGCGGGCATCGGTCAGCCCGGCGAGGAGCGGCACCAGTGCCCACACGATCTCCGATGGGCGCGCGGCCACCATCAGCCCCAGCAGCAAGCCCAGCAGCAGCGCATCGCGCCAGCGCCCTTGCGCGTGCCAGCGGATGGTGCGCCAGAGCACCCCGGTGCCGAGCGCGAACAGGAAGATGTGCGGCATGCCTGTTCCCTGCGTGGCCTGGTGGTAGTAGTTCGTGCCGGCCGCGATCAGGGCCAGCGCCGCGATGGTCAAGCGTTCCTCGAAGAAGCGCAGCAGCACGTGGCGCAGGGTGAGCAGCCCGACGAGCAGGTAGAAAAGGCCGGCGATGATGAGCCCCCATTGATAGGGCTTGGAGAAGCCATCCTGCGGCGCGCCGATGAGGCCGGCGGCCACGTGTCCGCCAGTGAAGAAGGGCGACCACAGCAGGGCCAGCCCCATCGGGTACTTGTTCACCCACCGGCCATTGGGCAGCTCGCTGATCTGGTACAGCGTGCCGGTGCTGTTGTAGGTGTCGCTCGCGGCGCGCACCCACGATGGATCGCTGATGCCCGGATCGCCATGGATGAGCGTTGCCGGCAGGTACAGGTGGTAGCCGAAGACGTCCCAGCTGAGGATGTTGCGCGGCGGGTCGCGCAGCACCACGATCGCGAGCACCGACCACAGTCCGATGGCTGCGATCAACGAAGCACGATGCCTGCCTTCCTCAGCGCGCATCACAAGCCCGCGCTCAGCTGCACCTGGAAGGTGCGGGGCGCCTCCACGCTCAAGGGGCGGAGCGCGTACACCTCGTTGGTGAGGTTGTTCACGATGAGGGCCATGCGGATCTGCTTGCTCACGTGCACGCCTGCGCGCGCATCAATCACCCAGATCCCGCCGCTCTTCCGATCGGCCATCCAGCCGGTGATGTTCGTGGGCAGCACATCGGGCTGCGGCGGGCCAGCGTCCAGGTCAACAAAGGCCTTGTCGATGTTCTGCACATGGCTGTTGTAGCGCGCGCTCGCACCGCCGAAGACCTTGCGGTAATCGAGCTGCGCATCGGCCCGGAAGGTGTTGCGGATGCGGAATTTCAGGATGTCGCCATCGGGGTTGTAGCTGCTGTTGTTGAAGCTGGGCGAGGGGATGATCGGGATGGGCACGTTCAAGCGCTGCGCATAGACATAGTCGGGCGTGGTGCTGATGGGCTTGGTGGTGGTGTAGCCGATGAGCGTCTGGATCTCCACGCCGCCGATCTTCCCCTTGCCTGCCAGCTCGAACTCCAGGCCGGTCACGCGCGCACCGCCGGTGTTCACGCTCTTGAAGCCGAGCCCGAAGAAATCCTGCACTGCAGTGGCAAGGGTGAAGGGCTTCCATTGCCCGAAGGTGAACTCCACATAGTCCTCGAAGTCCTGCTGGAAGGCCACCACATCGAGGTAGCCCATGAAGCCGCCGAGCTTGAAGCCCTGTTTGATGCCCACCTCGGTGTTCCAGCTCTGCTCGGGCTTCAGGTCGCTGTTGGGGAAGATGCGGAGCGCGCCCACGCTGGTGTTGATGAAGCGCTCGCCGATGGTGGGGTAGCGGAAGCCCTGGCCATAGCTGGTGCGCAGGTAGGTGGCTTCCAGCACGTGGTAGGTGGCCCCGGCGCGGAACACGGGCTGGCCCGCCACGTCGTCGTTCACCTTGAACTGCTCGTAGCGCACGCCGGCGCTGAGCGAGAGGCGCTCGTGCAGGAGCTTCTTGTCCACCTGCAGGTAGGCGGCGGTGTTCAGCGCGGTGTTGCGCCCATCGCCATCGGCATCGCCGCTGTACAGCTCGGCGGTGGAGACCACGTTGCGCACGAGCGCGCCGCCGGTGAGCACCGTTTCGCCGAAGAGGTCCACCTTCTGCTGCGCCTGGTACTCGGCATGCGTGGTGTTGTTGCTGTTGCCCTGCCCGTTGTCGTTGTCGAAGATCTGGCGGTGCCAGCGCGTGCGCAGGCTGTGCCGCATGCCGCCGGGGCTGTGGTAGGTCACGAAAGGGTCCACGTAGAACTGCGTGCCCTTGGTGCGCGTCACCGTTCCGGGGAAGGGGCGCAGCAGGCCGCGGTCGGTGTCGTTCCAGATGAAGACGCTGGTGCTGCGGCTCTTCATCACGTTGCCGTTGAGCCCGATGCTGAGGCCCTTCACGCTCCTGCTGCGCCAGCGCAGGCCCGTGTTGAAGCGCACGCGATGCTCGTACCCGCCGGGTCCGAGGCGGTAGGGGTCGCGCGCGACGGTATCGGCCGGCTGGGGCTCGGGCCCGATGTAGCCGTTGTCGCTGAACGCGTTGCCGCCCAGCACCAGGTCCAGCTGGCCGAATCGCCGGGAGTGGAAGAAGTTGGCGCCCCCGAAGCCCGGCTGGTTCTGGTCCCACCATTTCGCGGGCGCATGGCCCGGGGTGTCGTAGATGCCGGAGAAGGTGGTCACGCGCGTCTGCGGCTCGGCGCGCGGGTAGGCGGTGCGCACGTTGATGACGCCGCTGAGGGCCGCGCTGCCGTAGAGCACGCTGCTGGCGCCCTTGATCACCTCCACCTGCTCCAGGTTCTCCAGCGGCAGGAAGGTCCAGTTGGGGCGACCGATATCGCCGCTGAGGATGGGGATGTCGTCCACGCACACCTGCACGCGGCTGCCGGCGCCATAGCTGAAGCCGCTGCCCGCGCGGATCTGGGGCTCCTCATCAATGATCACCACGCCGGGCACCTGGTCCAGCGCATCGCTCATGCTGATGATGTTCTTGTTGAGGACGATCTCCGGGCGCAGCACGCTCAGGCTCTGGGTCACCTCGCCCACGCGCTGCTCGAACCGGCCCGCGCTCACCACCACGGCATCGAGCTGGTTGGCCGCGATGGCCAGCTTCACGTTGAGGGCGCGCCGTTCACCGGCGGTCAGCTGCACCGGCTCGGCGCGCGTGGTGTAGCCGATGAAGCTGAAGGTGATGCGGTGCTCGCCCGGAGGCAGCGGGAGGCTGTAGTTCCCATCGATGTCGGTGGCCACGCCCTTGCCAGCAGCATAGATCACGTTCACGCCGATGAGCGCTTCGCCCGTTGAGGCGTCGGTCACTTTGCCGGTCACGACGGCCTCCTGGCCGGACGCCAGGGCCGATGCCGCTGTCATCAGCGCGGCGAGTGTGGTTCGCATCATGCGTAAAGCGATCTTGGGGCCGCCACGATCGTCGGTTCGGCTGGCGGTCGGGCGAATGTAGAAGAAGGCCTGAAAGGGCAATCCCATTGGCATCCAATCGCTGAATCGATGGCGCGCGCGCTTCCCGAACCCGTATCCGACCAGGAGCTCATCCACCGCATCGCGCTCAGCATGCTCAAAGGCATCGGGCCCGTGAACGCGCGCAACCTGGTGGCCTATTGCGGCGGCGTTGATCCCATCTTCACCGATAAGAAGCTGAAGAACACCCTCGAGAAAGTGCCGGGCATCGGTCCCAAGCTCATCGCCAGCATCACCGACAAGAAGGTGCTGCCCGCGGCGGAGAAGGAGCTGGCCTACGTGCGCAAGCACAAGCTGCGCATGCTCTTCTACCTCGATGCGGATTACCCCAAGCGCTTGAAGCAATGCGACGATGCGCCGGTGATCCTCTTCGTGAAAGGCAATGCCGAACTGGATGAAGCGCGCATGGTGAGCATCGTGGGCACGCGCACGCCCACCGAGCAGGGCAAGCAGCTCTGCGTTGAGCTCGTGCAAGGGTTGAAGGAAGTGAATGCGACCATCGTGAGCGGCCTCGCTTATGGCATCGACATCGTGGCGCACCGGCATGCACTCAAGAACGGCCTGCCCACCATCGGCTGCGTGGCGCATGGCTTGGACAAGCTCTACCCCGGCGATCATGCCGCCACTGCGAAGGAGATGGTGAAGCAGGGCGCGCTCGTGAGCGAGCTGCCCAGCGGCTCGCCCTTCGCGCCCGGCAACTTCCCCGCGCGCAACCGTGTGATCGCGGGCCTGAGCGATTGCACCATCGTGGTGGAGAGCGGCCCCAAGGGCGGCAGCCTCATCACCGCCGACATCGCCAGCAGCTACGACCGCGAGGTCTTCGCCTTCCCCGGCCGGCCAACCGATCCGCGCAGCGAGGGCTGCAACACCCTCATCCAGCAGAACAAGGCCGCGCTCATCACCGGCGCCAAGGATGTGATCACCCTCATGGAGTGGCTGCCCAAGAAGAAGAAGGCGCCCGTGCAGGCCGCGCTCTTCGCGGAGCTCATGCCTGATGAGCAGGTGCTCGTGGACCTGATCAAGGCCAAGGGCAGA
>CAZJTB010000277.1:0-4387 GCA_964548485.1 uncultured Chryseobacterium sp.
AATCGATCACCAGCATCGAGCTGCTCGACCTCACCGGCCGCGTGGCGCGTTCCTGGGCCGTGAATGCATCCGATGCGTTGAGCCTTGGGCTGAACGGCATCTCGGCGGGCGAGTACATCCTTCGCGTGAACCAGGCCGAGGGGCGCAGCCTGCATCGGTTGATGGTTCAGTAATCAGGCAATCCGCTAGAAGCGCCCCGCGATCGCGATCGCGGGGCGCTTCGTTTTCGTATCCCGCCCCACGGCGATCGCGTTGAAGGGCGTCATCGAATCAATCCAACGCCATGCGCTACCCCGTGCTCGGCCTCGTGGCCGCCCTTGCCCTGACCGCTTGCATGAAGGACGCCGAGGATGTCGCGCAGGACTCGGGCGTGCTGCCCAGCACCTGCGGCAGTCCGGGCAATCGGCTTCAGGCCACGGTTGACGGCGGCTCGTACTGCGCCAATGGGCAGGTCGTGGCCACTGGCGATGGCGCTTCGGTGGTGGTAACGGGCGTTAGCCTGCTGGGCACAACGCTCATCCTCCAGATCGATTCCTTGTCGATCGGCACCCAAGCCATCACCGAGGCCTCCAACGGGTTGCTCTACCTGGAGAATGGCACCAGCTACGTGGTGATGCCGACCGAAGCAGGCAGCATCACCATCACCGAGGCCGACACCTCGGCCCGCACGCTGAAGGCGCATTTCAATGCCACGCTGCGCAACGAGATGAGCGGCGCCGCGCGGCAGGTGCAGGGGCAGGTGGATGTGGCCTGGACCGAATAGGGCAAGGCCATCGGCTGGCACGGTGATCGCTCACCGGCCTGGCAATCAACAACGAACCATGCGCCTCCATCACGCACTCCCCGCACTGGGCCTTCTGCTGCTGACCGCCTCGTGCAAGAAAGACAAGGCCGATACCCCCACGCCCACGCCATCCTGTGGCGTTGCCGGCATGCGCCTGCAAGGCACCATCGGAAGCGATGCCTTCTGCGCCAACACGAGCCTCTTCGCCGATCTCGCCATCGTGCTCACCGCGAACGGCATCCAGAGCAACGGCAGCACCTTCACCATGGAGCTGGACTCGCTCACCGTGGGCAGCCACGCCATGCAGGCCGATGTGAACAGCGTGCTCTACACCGATCCGCTGGGCCTGGCCTGGCGCACCATCGATGGCGGCAGCACCACGCTCACCATCGCCAGCCACGATACGGGCGGCAACCGCATCCAGGGCAGCATCAGCGGCAGTCTCTACTCGCCCATCGGCGGACCGGCGCGGAGCATCAGCGCCAGCTTCGACCTCACCTACCTGGAGTAGCCAGCGCGGCGCGGCTACCTTCGGCCGCATGAGCCAACGCAACAGCAGGCGCATCGCCGTGATCGGCGCTGGAGCCTTGGGCTGCGCGCTATTGCCACGCCTCATGCGCATGCGCATCGATGCGATCACCGTGATCGACGGCGACCGTGTGGCGCGCGAGAACCTGGATCGGCAGGAGCTTTATGCCGAAGTTGACATCGGCCATTTCAAGGCCTCCACCGCTCGCGGCTGGCTGCAGTTGGGCGCCCCCGGCGTGGAGGTGAATGCGATTGACCGGTTCCTCGATGCGGCGAATGCTGAAGCGCTCCTCGCCGGGCACGGCATCGTGGCCGATTGCACGGACGACGTGCATGCGAAGGCTTTGATCGACAAAGTGTGCGCGGGGCTTGGCATCGCGGTGGTGAGCGGCGCCGTGCACCGGCGCCAAGGCCAGGTGCTGGTGCTGCACGCACCGGGCGAGGGCGCGGAGCTGGGTCGCAGCCGCGTCTTCGAGGGCCGCGCAGGAACCGATCAGGACGGCTGCGACATGCGGCAGGTACCGATGGAGACCATCGAGGCCGTGGGCGCGCGCATGGCGCAGCACGTGCGGGCACTCGCGCGGGGCGAGGCGGTGCGCAACGCGGTCCTGGAGCTTTACGATGCGGATCGGTGGTCCGCGTATCAAGCGCGCTCGGCATGATCAGCGTGGACGAGGCCCGGCGCATCTGCCTGCGGCACGCGCCCCAGATGCCTGCGGAATTCAGGCCGCTGGAGCTGGCCGTTGGCGCATTCGCTGCGGCGGATGTCTTCGCCATCGACGACTTCCCGCGCTTCTCCATGAGCGCGGTGGATGGCTATGCCGTTGGTGATGCGCTTGGGCCTTGGGTGCTGAAGGGTCATGTGGCTGCCGGCCAGCGGCACGGTGCCCGACTGAGTGCGGGCGAGTGCGTTCGCATTTTCACGGGAGCGGCGGTGCCGGATGGCGCGGTCGCTGTAGCGATGCAGGAGCGCGTTCTTTCGGTGGAAGGGCGCATCGTGCTGGCAAGCGGCGATCTGCAGCCGGGCGCGAACGTCCGCCTGCAGGGCGAATCGTTCCGGACGGGAGAGCTCCTGGTGGCGAAGGGACGGCGCATCGATGCCGCCTCCGTGGGTCTGATGGCATCGGGCGGCGTGCAGGAGCTGATGGTGGCCCTGGAGCCCCAGCTTGGCATCGTGCGCACAGGCGATGAGTTCATCGACGATGCGCAGCGCGATGCGGGGCGCATCCACAGCAGCAATGATCGCATGCTGATCGCTGCCGCGCGCGAAGCCTGGCTGCAGACCGATGACGTGGCCTACACCGCCGGGGATGACCGCGCCGCCCTGCGCGCCGCGCTTCGGCAGGCCGCCGATGAGAACGACCTGGTGGTGGCCACCGGTGGCGTTTCCGTGGGCGATCATGATCTCATGCGGCCGGTGCTCGAGGAGCTCGGCGCGCGCGTCCATTTCCACGGCGTGAAGCAGAAGCCCGGCAAGCCCATGCTCTTCGCCACGCTGGGCAGGAAACCGGTCTTCGCGCTGCCCGGCAACCCGCGCGCGGTGCTCGTGTGCTGGTATGTGTACGTGCTGCCCTTCATCCGGGCCATGCAGGGTGCCGGCGATCCGTGGCCGCGCACCGAACAGCTGCACCTTATGGACAAGGCCCGCCTGAAGGATGGCCGGGCCGAGTTCCGCGCGGCTCAAGTGATTGATGGCATGGTGCACCTGCTCCCCGACGAAGGCTCGCACATGCTCACCACCCTCGCGCTGGCCGACGGGTTGGCCTACTTCCCGGAGGGCGCTTCGGGCGAGCATTTCACGGTGGTGGACTTCATCCATCTGCCCGAACCATGAGGACCGGCTGGACCGGCGTGGTGCTGGCGGGCGGCCGCAGCTCGCGCATGGGGCGCGACAAGGCCCTGATTGAGATTGATGGCCGGTCGCTGCTGGACCGCGCGCTGGACAAGCTGGATGCGCATTGCACCGAGCTGCTGGTGATTGGCGAACCGGAGAAGTACGGCCATGTGGGCCCGTTCGTGGTGGCCGATGAATGGCCCGGCAAGGGCCCGCTGGGCGGCATCGCCACCGCCATGCGCTACGCCAGCAACGACAAGCTGCTCGTGATCGCCTGCGACATGCCGGCGCTCAGCGACCGGTTCTTCGAGGCGCTGAAGGCGCAGCTCGGCACCGCCACCGATGCCGTGGTGCCGCGCCACGATGGCCTGATCGAGCCCCTGGCCGCCGCCTACCAGCGCAGCGCGCAGCCCGCCTTCCGCCGCTGCGTGGAGCTGGATGTGCTGAAGATGAGCGATGCCCTCTCACAGGTCCGCACCAGTTTCGTGGAGATCATCCCCGGTCGCGATGGCTGGCCCGCCGACCTGTTCCGGAACATCAACGCCCCGGGCGATCTTTGAGCGCATGGATGTGCTGCTCTTCGGGATGATCGCGGAGAAGGCAGGCGCTGACAGGCTGAACCTGGAAGCCGCCAGCTTGGGCGAGCTCCGTGCGCGATTGGCCGAGCGCATCCCGGACCTTCCTGCGCTCAGCCACGCCATCGCCGTGGATCGCCGCATCGTGCGGGACGATATGCCGCTCACCGGCTGCGAGGAGATCGCCGTGCTGCCCCCATTCGCCGGAGGATGAGCGAACGCCGAACCACGGATGAACGCAGAAGCACACAGATGGGATGCACAGGTCACCTGCATCATGGAGGTTCTGTGTCCATCCGTGTGCATCAGTGGTTTGAATTGACATGAGCGAAGCGAAAGCACATAAGGTGAAGGACATCTTCGTGGAGGGGCCGATCGATACGGCCTTCATCGCCACGAGCATCGCCAAGCACGCCATGCGCACGGACATCGGCGCGCACGAGATCTTCCTGGGCCAGGTGCGAGCGGACATCGTTGCACGGGCGGACGATCGTCCGCCCGCCAACGTGGCCGCCATCGAATACACCGCCTACCGCGACATGGCCCTGGAACGCATGACCGCCATCCGCGAAGAGGCCTTCGCGAAGTGGCCGAGCATGACCTGCCTGCACGTGCACCACAGCCTGGGCACCATCAAGGCCGGCGAGCTGTGCTTCATGGTCTTCG
>CAZJTB010000278.1:0-301 GCA_964548485.1 uncultured Chryseobacterium sp.
CCTGTTCTACGGCATGCGTGCCATTCGCCAGCACGATTAACTTTCTCGGCGATTCAAATGCCGCCCACCATGAGCGTCAAGACCATCCTTGTCCCTTACGACTTCTCGGAGTGCGCCACCGATGCCTTGCGCGTGGCCGCCTCCATCGCGCGCGTCACCGGCGCCTGCATCGAGGTTGTGCATGTGTATGAGCAGATGACCGACTTCCATCCGGAGAACCAGCGGCTCCGCGAGGATATCGAGTCGAGGCTCGACCGGGTGCCGGAGCTGCCCTTCCTCCAAGGCCTGGAGCTGAAGCGCT
>CAZJTB010000278.1:311-4376 GCA_964548485.1 uncultured Chryseobacterium sp.
CATGCTGCGGCAGCTGGCGCTCACCGAGATGTTCCGCAACGAGCGATTGGCCTCGGCGGACCTGGTCGTGATGGGATCGCACGGCGCCACCGGCCTGCGCGGCATCGTCGGCTCCAACACCCAACGCATCGTGCGCACCGCGCCCATGCCCGTGCTGGTGATCAAGCACCGGATCGAGGACCTGCGCGTTGACGACCTGGTTTACGCCTCCAACTTCACCCCCACCGATGTGGAGAAGTTCGATGCGTTCCGGCCCGTGCTCGACATCTGGGACCCCAAGGTGCACCTGCTCAAGGTGAACACCCCGAAGGCCTTCGAGCGCAGCGAGGACAGCCACCGCGCCATCGACGCCTTCCTGGAGCGCCACGAGCTGCGCAAATTCACCGCAACCGTTTACAACGACCTGAGCATCGAAGAGGGCATCCTCAACTTCGCGCGCAGCATCGATGCCGACCTGATCGCCATGGCCACCCACGGCCGGAAAGGCTTCTTCCAGGTGGTGAACGGAAGCCTCACGGAGGACATCGTGAACCACACCACCTTCCCCGTGCTCAGCGTGAAGCTCTGAGCCGATCCTATCTTTACCGCGAAACCGCAAGCCCAATGAAATTCCTCCACAAGACCTTCGAGCTCAAGAAGAAGGAGATCATCGAGGTGCATATCGATGTGGCCACCAAGGTGAAGTTCATGACCGGACGCGACTTCAAGAACTACAAGCTCGGCAAGAGCTACACCTATTATGGAGGCTTGTTCGAGGAGTCGCCCGTGCGCTTCGTGGTGCCGTTCGAGGCGGTGTGGAACGTGGTGGTGGAGAAGGGCTCCTACCGCAACCCGATCGAGGTAAGCGCCCAATGCGCCGTGCTCCCGCCCAACCGCACGGTGCGCTCATCCATCGCTAGCGATGCGCCCGAGCATGTGCGGCTGGCCCAGGAGGCTGAAGAAGGCGATGCTGCCATGATCGAAGGAGGTGAGTCCGAGCCTGACCGCGAGGTGGAAGGCGCTTGAACAAGCGGTGAACGGATCAGCGGCACCGTACGTTATCCAGCAAAACAGCTGAATCAGATGCGAGCCAAAACCGAGCGTGAGCGGCTGGAACAAGTGCTCCTGGGCCAGGCTGAGTGGTTGCATGCGGTGCATGAGCTGCTTGCCGATGAGCAGCACCGCGACGATATGATCCGGGCCACCGTGCGCTCATCACGCAAGGAGGCGCCGCTGTTCATCCCCGACGCTGAGCCGACACGCGTGTACTCGTTGGCGACCATTGAGGCGCTCTGCGTGCGCTACCGCCTGCGTTTCCTCGATGGCGCACTCTTCAAGGGACCTATTCCGGGCCAGGCGGTGCATGCCATTCGCGCCTTGGAGCGCCGGGTGGGACAGCCGATCACGAGCTACATGGTGATGGCCCCTTCGGCCCAGTTCAAACTGTGTGATAGCGAGGTGGACCCCCTCTTGTTCGTGCCGATGGGCGAAGGCCGCTACTACCTGGTGGCCAAATGGGGCAGCGACCTGGCCCCTTGGCGGGCATGGCTCTTCTGGCCCGTGCGCAGGCCGCTGAACCTGGCGGTGGCACTGCTGGTGGTGGCTGTGTTGTTCACCGCCCTGATGCCTTCCGGCGTGCTGGGCGATGCCGGGCGCCCGCTGCTCAATGGACAGCGGCTCCTGCTCCTCTTCTGGAGCACGATGGTGCTCAGCGGCTTCACGCTCTTCGGCTGGTTCGCCTTCTTCGGACAATTCAGCAAGGAAGCGTGGAACAGCCGCTTCTTCAATTAGGCTGTCGCCGCAAAGCCACCAGCTGATCGGCCAGTGATGGGCGGCAGATGCAGGCCGTCCTGAACCAGCGCTTGAGCTCTTCGCGCTCCTCAGGAAGCAGGCGCTTGAAGGCTTTCCTGAGCTCCTTGCGGAACGTGGCGCGGTCCGCGTGGCTGATCTTGTCTAGCACTTCCTGATAATAGGAGACCGGGATAGGCTTCATGGAGGTCGTGGTGTGCGGGGCTGTACGAATGGGCCCGGTACCGGGTTGCACCAATGAGAAGGCCCCTGGGGAAGGGGCCTTCTCGCGGAATCCTGGCGCTCCGGCTCAGTTGATGCTGATCTCGCGGGCCTTCGGCTTGGCGGCCTCGGCCTTCGGTATGCGGATGGTGAGGATGCCGTTCGCATGATCGGCCGTGATGCCCTCCGGGTTCACGGTCTCGGGCAACCTGAAGCTGCGGGTGAAGGCGCCGTGGATGAACTCGCGCCGCGTGTAGCGCTCGTTCTCCTTCAGGTCTTCCACCTGGTGCTCTCCGGCGATGGTGAGCATGTCGGCCTCCACGTTCAGCTTGAGCTCTTCTTTCCGGAATCCGGGGGCGCTCAGCCGCAGCTCGAAGGCGTTGTCGCGCTCGATGATGTTCGCGGCCGGCACCTGGCGCCGGACCTCATCCTGGCCGAGCATCTGGCCGATATCCCGGCCGAAGAATTCATTGACCAGCTCGTTGAAAGGGGTCATCACACCCAGCGGACGGTACTTGGCGATTGTCATGGCGTGTTGGTGTTTGTGGGGTTTGCAGTTGTTCATGGCAACGCCCCCGTTCAACGCCGGTGCCACCAGACCGCAAATGCCAAACTGGCCAACGAGCAGGGCCTTGCACTGACGGATTTTCATCCGCAGGACTGAACGTCGCGCAAATCGGCAGTTCCGTAAGGCATCAGAACACCGATGCGATCCCGCCACCTGATTCTCAGAAGAGCTCCTCCACCTCCACGAATCGGAAGTCCATGCGGAAGAGGCTCTCGTAATCCTTGCCCGTCTCGGCCATCTCTTCGTCGCCGCTCTCGTAGTGCCAGTTCACCTGCACGAGCTGTCCGCGCTCGTTCACGGTGTTCAGCCGCTGGAAGATGTTGTACAGGTGCTTGCTTGAGCTGGTATCGAGGTAGTCCAGCTTCATGTTCACGGTGGTGTGCTCCTTCGGCTCCTGCAGGTACTCATCGATCCACCGGTACACGCGCGAGTAGAAGTTCTCGGGATTGTTCGGCAACGAGCGCCCTATGAAGTCGATCACGCCATGGTCCAGGTCCAGGTCGATCTGTGGCGAGGTCTCGGTGCGGTCGATGTGGAAGCGCTTGCTGGGCATGCCCAAAAGTCGCGTGGGCGCTCCAGCGCTGGCCTGGCGCTCCGATGGCGCGCATCAACAAGCGCGCGTTCAAAACAGCGAAGGCCGGCCAACCGGCCCGGTGACTGCTCAGGCCCTGTTTCAGCGCCCGTTGTAGGCCACGATGATCTCGCGATCCGTGGGCAGCACGATCTCCGTGTCGTTCGCGCGGCGCACCCAGTAGAGGTACTTGCCGGTGCCCTCGCAGGCGTAGGCGCTCATCTGCTCATTGGGCCCGAGCGCGCGCACCGGGAAGGTGCGCCAGGTGCCGTTCTTCTCCTGCACGGCCACCTTCACCTCCACCACCTCGCGGCAGATGTTCTTCAGGTCGAGCTGGTAGGTGCCGCTGAAATCGCGCTTGTAGCCATCCACGTAGCTCTGGCAATGCTCGCATGGCGCGCCCCACCGGCTCGATGTCTTCTGCAGGCAATCGGCGAAGCTCTGGTCCTGGGCGCTGGCTGACGCGGCGGCAAGCAGGGTGATGGTGAGTAGCAGGGTCCGGCTCATTTGCATCGGTTGTTTTCGAGTATGATGCGTGCTTCGGCATTGCCGAGCCGCTTGCTGGTGCGCCAATCGTCGCACGCTGCGGCATCCTGGCCCAAGGCTTTGCGCGACCAGCCCCGGTTGTTGTAGGCTTCCGCGTTGCGCGCGTCCAGGGCGATCACGCGGTTGAAATCGGCGATGGCCTCATCGTGCCGGTTGAGCTTGGCATAGGCGCTGCCTCGGCTGGTGTAGGCGAAGGCGTGGTCGGGCTTGCGGTCAACCACGGCGGTGAAATCGGATACGGCCTGCTCATAGTTGCGCAGGATGGAATTGCAGAACCCGCGATGCAGGTAGGCGTTGATGTGCTCGGCATCGATCTCCAGCACCTGGCTGAAGAGCAGCGATGCCGTGGCATGATCCCCGCTGCGGTACGCGCGCTCTCCGGCGCGGTACA
>CAZJTB010000279.1:0-4376 GCA_964548485.1 uncultured Chryseobacterium sp.
ACGTGTACATGAGGATCAGCCGCTGCGGCAGCACCACCGGATAGGGCGCCGCGCTGGTGATGCCATGCGCGGCCGACCCGCCCAGGAAGAAGATGCGCCGGGTCCCTTCCGGTTTCCTCAGCTCAACTTCGGTCGAGCGCCGGAAGCCCTGTCCATTGATGACGATCCAATCACGCTCGCCATCGCCCTCGCGGAAGCCGGGCACATGCTCATACACCCGGTAACTGTTGAAGCGGAATTTATTCTCGCTGCTCTTCTGCAGCACCTGAGCGAGGTACCAGCGCGCGCCGATCTCAACCAGCGCCACGGTGAATGCCAGGAGGAACAGGATGTAGGCGATGCGGCCGCGGCGGCTGCTCCGCTTATCAGTTGCGTCGGTCCCGGTCATGTTCGTTGGTGATGCGCGAATGTAGCCGGGTGCCGGTGCGCGGGCGATCCGATCGGACGGCTACCTTCCCGGACATGCTCGTGTCCGATCTGCACGGTCCATGGAGCGCCATCCGCAGGGCGCCCATGGTGCGCCTGGCGTCCCCGTTCGTGCTGGGCGTGGCGTTGGCCACGGGCGCCCAGCCTGCGCTGGCGCCTGTGCTGCTGATCCTGCTGGCGGCGAGCATCATGCTGGTGGCCATGCTGCTGCTCCCGGTTGACCAGGCCACGCGATGGCGCCGCGGGGCTGCGGTGGCAGCCTGGTCCATGGCCTTCGGCGCATCATGGCAAACGGTGCACGCCCCGCGCAGCGATGCGGCACATGCCATGAATGCCCGGCTTGGCGAAGGGCACTGGTTGGTGGAGGTAAGCGGCATCAACCGGCGGGATGACCGATCGATCAGCGCCGAGGGTCGTTTGCGCGCGGTGCTCCGCGGCGATTCCGTGCGCGAGGTGCATGGCCTGGTGCTGCTCGCCCTGAAGCGTGCACCGGCGATGGTCCCGATCCGCAAGGGCGATGAGCTGCTCGTGAGCGGGGTGTTGGCACCCATTGCGCGCACGCCCGATCCAGGCGGGTTCGATCGCACGGCATGGGCCGCCAGCCGGGGCATCGCGCACGAGATCGGCGCGGGACAGCGGCACTGGCACCGCGTGGGTCACCGTCCGCATTGGTCCGAGGCCTTCAGCGAGTTCCGCACGGGCATCGGCGATTGGCTGGAGAGCAGCGAACTGAATGCACGGGAAGGCGCGCTGGTGAAGGCGCTGGTGCTGGGCGAGCGCGATGAGCTCGACAGCGGCCGCCGCGACGCCTTCGTGCGCAGCGGCACCATCCATGTGCTCGCGGTGTCGGGCATGCACGTGGGCCTCATCTACCTGGTGATCACGCGGCTGCTGGGCTGGATGGGCAAGACCCGTTGGGCGCGCATCGGCAAGGGTGTGCTGGTTCTGGCCTGCCTCTGGTTCTACGCCGGCCTTACCGGTGCCTCGCCGAGCGTGATGCGCGCATCGGTGATGTTCAGCCTGTTCACCATTGCGGGCATGGCCCGTGAGCGCACGGACCACCTGAACAGCTTGTTCGCTGCGGCCTGGCTGCTGCTGGTGTGGGATCCCTTGATGATCACCCAGGCCAGTTTCCAGCTCTCGTTCCTCGCGGTGATGGGCATCATCCTGTTCCAGCGGCCCTTGGAGGGAATTTGGGCGCCTGAAAGCGGCCTGGTCCGCAAGGCCTGGTCGCTTGCGGTGATGTCCGTGTCCGCTCAGGCGCTCACCGCGCCGGTCTCGCTGCTGCTGTTCAAGGGCTTCCCGCTCTGGTTCCTTCCGGCCAATCTCGTCGTGGTCACAGCGGCGGGCTTCGCGGTTTATGGCGGGGTGGCGCTCATCGCGCTGTATGCGGTGCCCTACGCCGGTGCGGCCATTGCTTTGGCCTTGCGCTGGCTCATCGCGGCCATCGATGCCACCACGGTCTTCTTCGCGCAGCTGCCGTGGTCGTATCCGGCCATCCGCATCGGTGCGGATGATGCGGCGATGCTGTATGCGGTGATCCTGGGGCTCGGTGCCTGGTGGCGCTGGCATTGGAGCGCGGCCAAGCTCGTTGCCTTCGCCGGCTGCGCGGTGCTGCTGGTGAACTGGGCCATGCGTGCATCCGATGCGCACGGTCGCGAGCAGCTCGTGGTGTATGACCAGCCCACCGGTTTCGTGGCGGGCATCCTCGTGGGGCGTGATCTGGTGGTGATCTCCTCGGCAGACAGCCTGCTGGCCGATCCGCGCGTGGCTGCCAAGCTGGATCGGCATCGACGCCACGATGGCATCGCGCGCATCCTTCCCGCTGGCACCGATGCGATCAAGGCCGGGCTATCTGAACATGATGCGGTATTGATGGGCGGTGGGAGGATCCGCACGGCCCGTCTGGATGCCCTGCTGATCGATGGAAGCTCCTTGTTGCCGGCGACGGGGCGGTTCGATGCGGTTATCCTCCACGGCCCTCATGCCTTCGATGACGCGGGACTCGACCGCATCGCCATGCTTGCCCGGCGCCTGGTGCTCACCGCCGATGTGCCATGGCCTGTCCGCCGCTCCGTGTTGGCTTGGGCTGAGGTCCGGAACGTGATGGTGCACGACGTCCGTGGGCAAGGCGCCTTCCTCGCAAGCCCGGTTGGTGACGATTAGATCGCGCTCAAGGGAAAGGCCTCCTTCAGCCGGATGCCCTTCTCGGTGCGCTCCACCGTGCAGCACTGGTTCACCGGGTCGTGCTCGAAGAAGAGCACGGTGCCCGCATCGGCGGCCGCTTCGAGGAATGCCGACTTCTCCTGCATGGTGAGCAGCGGCCGCGTGTCGTAGGCCATCACCCACGGCAGCGGGATGTGGTGGATGCTGGGCAGCAGGTCGGCCATGTAGGCGATGGTGCGGCCCTTGTACCGGATGTGCGGGATCATCATGGCGTCGGTGTGCCCGTTCACGGTGAGCACATCGAAGCCGGGGAAGACCTCCTTCACGTACGCGTTCTCCACTTCGCTGCGCCGATCCACAGGCACGAACTCCAATTGCCCGCTCTCCTGAATGGGCAGGATGTTCTCTTTGAGGAAGCTGGCCTTCTCGCGCGGATTGGGGCGCGTGGCCCAACTCCAGTGATGCTCGTTGCTCCAGAAGCGCGCGTTCCGGAAGGCGGGCACGAGCCGGTCGCCCTCGCGCACGATGCTGCCCCCGCAATGGTCGAAGTGCAGGTGCGTGAGGAAGACATCGGTCACATCATCGCGGCTGAAGCCCGCTGCGCGCAGCGAGCCATCCAGCGTGTCATCGCCGTGCAGGTCATAATGGCTGAAGAAGCGCGCATCCTGCTTGTCACCGATGCCGTTGTCGATGAGGATGAGGCGGTCGCCATCCTCCACCAGCAGGCAGCGCATGGCCCAGGTGCAGAGGTTCTTCTCGTCGGGCGGGTGGTGCTTGCTCCAGAGGGTCTTGGGCACCACGCCGAACATGGCGCCGCCGTCGAGCTTGAAGAAGCCGGTATCGATGGGGTGGAGGGTCATGCGGGCGAAGATCGCTCGACTGGATGGAGGATGCACCTTTGCCGCGATGGCCAAGCGCAAGCCTCGTTGCATCGTGATCGCTGGTCCGAATGGAGCAGGCAAGACCACCTTCGCCAAGGAGTTCCTGCCCCATGAGGCGGGCGTGCTGCACTTCGTGAACGCGGACCTGATCGCGGCAGGGCTTTCCCCGCTGGATCCATCGGCAGCGCAGGTGGCGGCGGCGCGCATCCTCCTGAAGGAGCTGGACCGCCTCTCGGCCGCGCGCGAGGATTTCGCCTTTGAGACCACCATGAGCGGGCTCACCTACTTGGGGCGCTTGCGGAAGTGGCGGGCGAGCGGATACAGTATCGAGATGGTCTTCCTCATGCTGCCCTCGGTGGAGCTTGCGCTCGATCGCGTGGCCCAGCGCGTGAAGCAGGGAGGCCATCATGTTCCCGCCTCCGATGTCCGAAGGCGCTTCAAGCGCGGTTGGCTTAAATTTGGCGTCGCGTACAAGCCCATCGCGGATTCATGGGCCGTTTACGATAACCAAGGCCGCAGGCCGATCCTCATTGAGCAATCGAATGGCTGACATCCGTAAAGCGCCGAAGACCGAGTTCGCCAAATCGGTCGAGCGCGCCCTGAAGCGGGCCTATCGCAGCGCCTGCAGGACCGCCAAGATGCATGGCACGCCCGTGGCCGAGTGGATCGAGAGCTTCAGGCGCAAGGACTGGAAACGCATTCGCCAGACCATCGACGGCCGCTGGTTCGATTGGTCGGAGCGCGCCACGCCGTCAGGCTGGACTGTAGGGCTCCGAGTGGATGTCACTGAAATCAAAAACAAGGAGATCGAGCTCGAACGGGTCGGCGCGAGATATCACTCGCTGGTCGATTCGCTCACCGACATGGTCTACGCCACCAACGAAAACGGAGTCTTCACCTACG
>CAZJTB010000280.1:0-4350 GCA_964548485.1 uncultured Chryseobacterium sp.
ACCGGCTTGAACCACTTGCCCTCGTAGAGGAGGTGGCCGAAGCTGTGGCGCAGGTGCAGAGCCGCATAGCGATTGGCGAGGAACTCATTGGGGCGCATGGTCTCGAACACGCTGCGCGCAGCGATGCGCAGCTGCGGATCGAAGGTGCCCCGCAGGTTGTAGAGGAAGGCGTACGGGGCATCGGCATCGGCCCAGCCGCCCATGGCGCGCAGGCTCAGGTCGCCCAGCAGGCGCAGGCGGATGCGCTGCTCCACCATCACATCGATCCGGCGGATCGAGCGCTCGCCCCCGGCATCACCATCGAGCGGCCATAAGCCCTCCACCGCCTGCAGGGCGCGCACGTGCAGCACCGGCCACTTCGAGGGGATGATGAGCTGCCGGTCGGGGATGCGCACGAGCTGCTCGCGGAAGGCGAAGCGCGCCCCAAGCGATACCGTGCCGGTGATGAAGCGGCTGCTGAGGCGGGTCACGCCCTCCGCCACGGGCTCCGCCAGCTGGTATCCGCGCAGGTTCTCGCGGTCGTTGCGCTCGGTGGCCATCCAGAGCTTCAGCTGGCTGCTCACCCGCCAGGCCAGCTCCGCGCCGGCCCGCTCCTGCCGGTCCATGCGGTCCACGAAGAGCCAGCGGAAGCCATCGGGGTCGGCCAGGCCCGGCCGGGCGCCCGGGAACGATACGCCGCCGCACTCGGCCACGTCGAGGTCGTAATACAGCTTCAGCTCGGGCCCCGTGCCCGGCCGCGGCTTCAGCGTGAGGTCGCCGCCATACTTCGAGGCCTTGTCCGAGAATCCATACGCGTAGTAGCCCCCGAGGGAAGCATGGCGCGAGACCTTGTCGTTGGTGGCGAAGCCTGCTCCCAAGCGGAGCCCCTCATACGCGTTGTAGCGCAGCAGCTGGTCGAGCCGCAGGTCGAACGGACCGATGGGCAGGCGCCCGGTGCCGAGGCGCTCGATCCAGCGCAGCTTGCGCTCCAGGCCCTCCGCCTGGAAGATGCTGTCGATGGCGTGATAGGTGCGGAGCTCCTTGCCCGAGAGCGTGTCGGTGCGCAGGCTGGCCCAATAGGCCTCGTCGCGGGTGATGGCCGTGCGGTCCATGACGAGCTCGGGGCCGCGCAGCTCCTTGCGCGCCACCAGCGCATCCACCTCGATGTCCTTCAGGTACGTGCGGCCCACCCCCACGGCCTTGAAGTGGCTCACCTTCACGAAATCGAAGTAGAGGAAGGTGTTGAGCTGCACCGGGAACCAGGTGCCGCCTACGCGCGCGAAGCGCTGCTGCAGCTTGATGCCGGTGCCATCGGTGCGCTCCGCCGGCTCCGCGATCACATGCTCCAGGGCATAGCCATCGGTATTCACCCAGAGCACACCCTTCAAGCCATCGAAGCGCGTGCCCTTGCGCGGCTGGTAGCGGATCACGAACACCGAATCGCGGCTCTGGTACAGGGTATCCTCCAGCAAGAAGAGGTATTTGTCGGTGCTGTTGGGGGCAATGGGGCTGAGGTAGGCGCGCTCGTTGATCTGGATCTGCGGCGCGTAGATGGAGAAGGTCTTGGTGCTGGCGACCAGGGCGAGCAGCGAGGGGTCCTCCAGCCCGCTCACGCGCAGGGCCAGCACCTCCTCCTTCTCGCTGGCGGGCGGGATGAAGCTCTTGCGCGTGGCGCTCTCGATGAGCAGCAGGTGCTGCCGCTCCAGGAAATCGATGGCCTGCCGGTCGCCGGTATCGAGCGCGGCGCGCCGCTCCGGATCGGCCAGGAGGGCGCTGTCCACATCTGCGGTGAAGACCACCTTGCTGTAGCTGGTGTAGCGGTGCGCCCGGTTGCGCATCGCATCATTCGCCTTGCGGTTGGCATGGACCTGCCTGATGATCCGATGCGCCGGATTCTCGCCGGCCACCACCACGGCCTCCTGCAGCGCGATGGCCACGCGCTCCATGCGCACCAGCCCCAGGTCGGCCTCGCTCGCCTCCAGGGTCAGGGGCGCATACCCTACATAGCTGAAGCGCACCGAGGCGGGCCAGGCGGCCACCCGCACCGCGAACCGCCCATCGATGTCGCTGGTGACGCCCGTGCCGCCAGCGGGAAGCACATGCACGAAGGCGAGCGGCTCCTGGGTTCGGGCATCCACCACGCGGCCGCGCACCTCCAGCTGCGCGGCGGCATGCGCAGCGCACAACGATGCGAGCACGATCGGGAAGGAGCGCATGCCGGGGTACACAAAGACGGGGAGCGGCGGACGAAAGTAACCGGGGCGCCTGCCCATACCTTGCCGCTCCCGCATCGGCGGGACACGACAGATGCTCGCCCGTGCCCGCGATGCCTATGAATGGAGCCGGCATGCCACTCCGCGCCGGCTGCGCAATGCCGCCGCACTGTGGACCAGCTTCCAGCGCGCCAAGCGCACCCGGGAGCCCCGCATCGGCGGCCTGCCCTTCAGCATCAGCTTCGAGCCCACCACGGCCTGCAACCTGCGCTGCCCCGAATGCCCCAGCGGATTGCGCAGCTTCACGAGGCCAACCGGCAACTTGAGGCAGGACCTGTTCACGCGCGTGATCGATGAGCTGGCACCCGACCTGTGGGCGCTGACCTTCTATTTCCAGGGCGAGCCCTACATCAACCCCGGGTTCCTCGACATGGTGCGGCATGCGCATGAGCGCGGCCTCTACACCGCCACCAGCACCAACGCCCACTTCCTCGACGACGCGAAAGCCGAGGCCACCGTGCGCAGCGGGCTCTCGCGCCTCATCATCTCGCTCGATGGCACCACGCAGGAGACCTATGCGCAATACCGCCGCGAGGGCGAACTGGCCAAGGTGATCGAAGGAACGCGCAATATCATCGCCTGGAAGCGCCGCCTCAGGAGCCGCACGCCGCATGTGGTGTTCCAATTCCTGGTGGTGAAGCCGAATGAGCACCAGATACCCGAGGCCCGCAGGCTGGCCCGCGAGCTGGGCGTGGATGAGCTCTGGGTGAAGACCGCGCAGATCTACGACCCCAAGGACGACCATCCGCTCATCCCCACGCAGGACAAGTACGCGCGCTACCGGCGCAACGCCTCAGGCGTGTGGGAGGTGAAGAACCGCTTGGAGGACAACTGCTGGAAGATGTGGCACAGCTGCGTCATCACTTGGGATGGACGCGTGGTGCCCTGCTGCTTCGACAAGGACGCGCTCCATGTGCTCGGCGACCTGCGCACGCAAAGCTTCCGCGAGCTATGGCACAGTGAAGCCTACAACGCATTCAGGCGCTCATTGCTGCATGCGCGCAGCAGCATCGAGATGTGCAGGAATTGCAGCGAGGGAAGTCCGGTGTGGGCATAGGCCCATGGGCGCATGGCTCCATGTGGCCTCGGGCACATGCCCTCAGACCTTCATGATGTCCTTCTCCTTCGCCGCGAGCAGGTCTTCCGCCTTCTTGTTCCAGGTTCCGGTGAGCTTCTCCACCTGGCTCTCGAGGTCCTTGGCGTGGTCCTCGGGCAGGCCGTCCTTCTTGGCGGCCTTGATGGTCTCCATCGCTTTCTGACGGCTACTGCGGATGCCCACCTTGGCGTGCTCGGCCTCGCTGTGCGCCGATTTCACCAGGGCCTTGCGGCGCTCCTCGGTGAGCATGGGCACATGGATGATCACGCTCTCGCCGTTGTTGCTGGGGTTGAAGCCGAGGTTGGCGGCGATGATGGCTTTCTCGATCGGGTCGATCATCTTCTTCTCCCAAGGCTTCACGAATAAAGTTCGCGCATCGCCGGTGTTGATGCCCGCCACCTGCGAGAGGGGCACCATCTGGCCGTAGTAGTCCACGCGCACCGCATCGAGCATGCCGGGGTTGGCCGCGCCCGCGCGGATCTTGGTGAGCTCGTTCTCGAGGTGCTCCACAGCCTTGCGCATGTGGTCCTCGCAGGTCTTCAGGGCAGTGGCGCTGTCGAACATGATGTTCCAGGTTGGATTGGGACCGCGAAAATAGCCGCCGTGCCCCGCTCAGAACTCCACCAGGGTGCCCACGGCCTCGCCCGCGATCAGGCGCTGCAGGTTGCCCGGCTTGTTCATGTCGAAGACCACGATGGGCAGCTTGTTCTCGTTGCAGAGGGTGAAGGCCGTCATGTCCATCACGTTGAGGCCCTTCTCGTACACCTCATTGAAGGAGATGCGGTCGTACTTGGTGGCCTTGGGGTCCTTCTCGGGATCGGCGGTATAGATGCCATCCACGCGGGTGCCCTTCAGGATCACATCGGCCTCGATCTCGATGGCGCGCAGCGAAGCCGCGGTATCGGTGGTGAAGTAGGGATTGCCCGTGCCCGCCCCGAAGATCACCACGCGCCCCTTCTCCAGGTGGCGCACAGCCCGGCGGCGGATGAAAGGCTCGGCGAT
>CAZJTB010000281.1:0-852 GCA_964548485.1 uncultured Chryseobacterium sp.
CTTGCCGGTGAACTTCTTGTACTTCACCAGGTAATGGATGAGCAGCAGGATGATGTGGTGGGAGTCGATGAACTCGCCGCGGCCGTTGTAGAGGCCGATGCGGTCGGCATCGCCGTCGGTGGCCAGGCCGCAATCGATGCCGCCCTGCTTGATCAGCGCGCTGAACTCCTGCAGGTTCTTGTGGATGGGCTCCGGCGCCTGTCCGCGGAACGATGGGTTGTGGTCGCAGTGCAGCAGCGTGGCATCGGGGAGCAGGCGGCGCACCACGTTCTGGCCCGCGCCGTACATGGCATCGTAGCCCCAGCGCATGCCGCATTCGCGGATGGCCTTCATGTCGAAGCTCTTCTCCACGTGCTCCACGTACATGTCCTCCAGGGCGATGGGCTTCAGCAGGCCCTCCTTGCGCGCCTGGGCCAGGTCGATGGCGTCGAGGTCCACGCCGTGCGCCTCGGGAATCATGTCCTCCACCTGCTGCACCTCTTCGGGGATCAGGGGGCCGCCGTGGATGCCCTTCAGCTTGTAGCCGTTGTAGCTCGGGGGGTTGTGGCTGGCGGTGAGAATCACGCCCATGCCGGCCTGCACGCGCTGGGCGCCCAGGCTCACCATCGGCGTGCTCACGAAGCCCTCGGCCAGGTGCACCTCGATGCCGCGGCTCACGAACACCTTGGCGCAGGTCTCGGCGAAGAGCTCGCCCGCGAAGCGGCAGTCGTGCCCCAGCACGATGCGGGTGTTGCCGGGGTGGTTGCGGAGCACCCAGTCAGCCACGGCCACGCTCACGCGCGCCACGTTGTCCACGGTGAAGTCCTTCGCGATGATGGCACGCCAGCCGTCGGTGCCGAATTTGATCTTGGT
>CAZJTB010000281.1:954-2392 GCA_964548485.1 uncultured Chryseobacterium sp.
CGATGAACCGCGGCTCGGGCATGTTGATGGGGCCGGGCGGCAGGCCCAGGTTGCGGTAAGTGTTGTAGGGCGAGTCCACTTCGAGGTCACGGTGCAGCACGCGCTGCACGCTGTCCAGTCCCAGGGCGAATTTGAGGGTGGGGTCGGCCTGCAGGGGCATGCCGATGCGCAGGCGGTTCAGGTACACGCCGGCGATGGTGGGGGCATCGGCCATCATCACCGTTTCGGCCTGCACGATGCTGGCGAGCGTGCTGGCTTCAGCGGGGGTGAGCTTCAGCTTGGCGAGCTGCTTGCGCCTGTGCTCGGTCCAGAAGGCATCGTGCTCTTTACGCATGCGGGCGATGAACTGCTCGGGCGTAGTGGTCCACCAGAGCTCATAGGTGTTGGGCAGGAAGAGGCTGATCATGGTGGCATCGTTGAGCCCGGCCGCGCGCAGCTGATCGGGGTCGAGGAAGGCCTTGAGGAAGGCCACGGAGTCCGGCTCGAGCGCGCGCCCCAATCGCCCCGATAACTCCTGCAGGTGATCCACATTGCTGAAGGTGATGCGCACGGGCTCCTGCTCGCCGGCATGAAGCATGCGGGCGATGGCGCGCAGGCTCGTGCCCTTCTTCACGCGGTAGCGGCCGGGCTTGATGGTGCCGCGCCGCAGCATCAGCTCCGCAGCGCGCTCGTCGTGAACGGCCCCGATGCGCGAGAGGCTGTCCAGGGCCGTGCGCAGGTCCGATCCGGTGGGGATCAGGAGCACGCGGCTCTCGTCCGTGAAGCGCGTAGAAGGGCCCATCACCTCACGCCACGCCAAGAACGCCGCCAGGCCGGCCGCAGCCGCGAGGACCGCACCGGCGATGAGCCATTTGCCGCTGCGCTTCGCCATGGATCACACCTCGATGCTGCCGTCGAACACGCGCACGGCCGGGCCGATGAGCTTGATACTCCCCCAGCCTTCGCGGCCCACACGCTCCGCCTCCACCGTCAGCTGGCCTCCCCTCGTGATCACCCGCGTGGGCGACCGCGATTCGTTCCTCGCCATGGCGCTCAGCGCTGCCGCCACCACGCCGGTGCCGCAGCTCAGCGTCTCCGCCTCTACGCCGCGCTCGAAGGTGCGCATGCGGACCACGCCGTCGGTGACGCGCATGTAGCTCACATTGGTGCCGCCGGTGCCGCGCCGCTCATGATGCGCGCGCTTCGGGCCGTCCACCATGATCTCCACGGCATCCACATCGGGCACGCGCACCAGCTCGTGCGGGGAGCCATTGTGGACGAAGTCATGGTCGTCCAGCATGTCCACATAGGGCACGTAACCGAGCGTCACCGCCACTTCCCCGCCGTGCCAGGCCCCCTCGTGCGCGCCATCGATCGCTGTGAACCGGGCGCCCTCCACCCTGCCATGCAGGCGGCTCCACGCCGCGAAGGCGCACCGGCTGCCGTTGCCGCAGAAGCT
>CAZJTB010000281.1:2408-4341 GCA_964548485.1 uncultured Chryseobacterium sp.
GTTGAAGAACTCCATGTGGAAGTCCATGTCGTGCTCCATGGACAGCTGTAGCAGGATGAGCCCATCGCTGCCGATGCCGTAGTGCCGGTCGCACAGGTGCCGAACGAGATCCAGGTCGCGCGCGGGAAAACCACCGCTGCGGTCATCCACCAGGATGAAGTCGTTGCCGGTGCCGTGCCATTTGGCGAAGGCGATGCGCATCGTCCGCGAAGATGGTCATTGGCCACGGCCCGCCGATCAACACATGTTAACGCGCCAGGGCGTCATCCTGGCACTGCCAGATCGTTGCTTTCGGTGCGGGAGGCATGGACTTTGATCGCCCGGGCCCGTAAATCAACCGATCGCATGAAACGCCATATTGGAACCCTCCTCATCGGCATGGCCGGAGCCTTGATCGCGCTCGCCATCCACCACCGATTCATGGGAACGGGGCAAACCGCGCCGCCAGCGGAGGCTGATGCGCGGCAGGTGGCGCCGGTGACCTATGTGAATCTGCCAGGGCCCGGAACCGCGCCCGTGGTGGCCGTCGATTTCACCGAAGCAGCCGAGCGCAGCGTGAACGCTGTGGTGCACGTGACCACAGAGGCCACGATCAACGTTCGGGACCCCTTCGCCGATTTCTTCTGGGGCTATCGGGCACCCAGCCAGCAGCGCCAGCAGCAGGGGGCGGGCTCGGGCGTGATCATCAGCGGCGATGGCTACATCGTGACCAACAACCACGTGGTGGATGGCGCCGACAAGATCATGGTGCACCTCAACGACCGCCGCCAGTTCGAGGCCCGGGTGGTGGGCCGCGACCCCAGCACCGACATCGCCGTGCTGAAGGTGGACGGGCAGGACCTGAGCACCTTGGAATACGGCAACAGCGACGATGTGCGCGTTGGCGAATGGGTGCTGGCCGTGGGCAACCCCATGAACCTCACCAGCACGGTCACCGCCGGCATCGTCAGCGCCAAGGCCCGCAACATCAACCTGCTGCAATATGACCCCGGCCGCGATGTGTTCCCCATCGAGAGCTTCATCCAGACCGATGCGGCCGTGAACCCGGGCAATAGCGGCGGAGCGCTCGTGAACGCCCGTGGTGAACTGGTGGGCATCAACACGGCCATCGCCAGCAACACGGGCCAATACACGGGATACAGCTTCGCCGTGCCGGTGAACATCGTGAAGAAGGTGGCCAGCGACATCGTGGAATACGGCAGCGTGCAGCGCGCCTACCTCGGCGTGAGCATCCGCGACATGGACCAGAAACTCGCCCAGGAGCTGCGCCTGGACAAGCCCCGCGGCGTGTATGTGAACGGCCTTACCGATGGTGGAGCCGCAGCCGACGCAGGCCTGGCCAAAGGCGATGTGATCACCCGGGTCGGAAGCATCGCGGTGAACAACGTGCCCCAGCTGCAGGAGCAGGTGGGCAAATTCAAGCCGGGTGATCGCGTGCCGGTGACCGTGCTGCGCGACGGAAGCGAGCGCGTGGTGGAACTCACCTTGCGCGGCCGTGAAGGCAATGCCGTAGCGGAAAAGGCGCGAAGCGAGCGCTTGGAAGCCTTGGGCGCCGAGCTGCGGGCCGCCAACGACGATGAGCTGCGCGCCCTGCGCATCAAGAGCGGCGTGAAGGTGGCCGCGGTGAACGGCGGCAAGTTCAGGTCGAGCGGCATCCGCGAGGGCTTCATCATCACCCGCATCGACCAGCAGCAGGTAAGCACACCGGCCGACGTCGAAAAAGCTTTGGCCGGCAAGCGCGGCGGCGTCCTCGTGGAAGGTGTTTACCCCAACGGAACCAAGGCGTACTACGGCCTCGGTCTCTAAAGGCCGCATGCGCTGATTGCTGTTGTACACAAAGAGTACCGTAGGGGCTTGTCCCATGACGGGATAGGCACCTACCTTCGCCGCCCGTCCCCGATGGTGATCGCCTCCGATGACGGCCCTGCGAAAT
>CAZJTB010000282.1:0-4338 GCA_964548485.1 uncultured Chryseobacterium sp.
GAGGTATCCCGACGTTCCGGACAACTGGAGCCACCGCCTACGCTCCACGCCCGAACTACCTTCGATCTATGGCCCGCACCCGAAAGCCCTCAAAGAAGCTCCCGAACATCCAGCCTGGCACTGTGCTCGGATCGGAGTTCCTCGTGCCCATGTGCATCAGCGCCTATCGCCTCGCGAAGGACATCGGTATTCCGCAAACGCGCGTTTCGCAGATCCTCAAGGGCGATCGCCGAGTGACGGCCGACGCAGCCCTGCGCCTCGCGAAGTACTTCGGCAACTCGGCCAAGTTCTGGCTGGGCTTGCAAGATGACTTCGATCTGGAGGAAGAGCTGAAAGGCAAGCAGAAGGAACTGGCGGGGATACCGGCGGCGCAGAGTCTGGCAGCTTGAACCAGTGCAAGTGGCGATAGCGTGAGCGCGGCGCCCGCCTAGCTTTACGCTGTGACGTTCGAGGTCTTCACTCCCACCCCCGCCCTGCAGCCCTTCATCCGCCACTACTGGCGGATCAGCGGCCGACAGGTGGAGCCCGAACCCATCGAGCTGCTGCCCGACGGCGGCGTGAGCCTGCTGCTCAACCTGGGCGAGGGCATCCGGAGCGCGCGTTTCGGCACACGTTGGAGCGATGCAGACCCTTTGCTCGTAGGCGCGATGACCGCCGGGGACACGCAACGCTGATCGGCGAGAGCCTGCTCTTCGGGATCACGTTCACGCCCGGTGGATTCACGCATCTCCACCGCTACGGCGCGATGGACAGCGTCGCGGGTGAGGTGCAGCCCTTCGACCCGTGCTTGTTCCCGGATGCGGACATGATCGTGCGACATGGCGCGCCCTACGTGGATCGCTTCTACACTGAACGGCTCGCTCCTCCGCGCTATTCGCTGCTGCCGGTTGTGGCGCACATCGAGCAGCGCCAGGGCCGCATCCGCCTGGACGAGCTGATGCGCACGCATTGCACCACCGCCCGGCAACTGGAGCGGCAGTTCAAGCAGCAGGTGGGCCTCTCGCCGAAGGAGTTCATCGGGATCACACGCTTCAACCATGCATTCGGCGCAGTGCGACGCGAGCAAGGAATCCGCAGCCTGATGGACATCGCCTGGGCCTGCGGCTACACCGATCATGCGCACATGACCAGCGACTTCAAGCGGAGGACCGGTCGCTCGCCATCGGCGTTCGTTTTGTCGGATTCTTCCAAGATCATCGCCGCGTAATCCGGATAGCCTTGCACTCCCGCAGGGGCGGGATGAAACACATGCAAGGTGATGCGGCTCTGAAGCGGCCTTACGGCCGGATCATCGCGCTGGTGGTCTCCGTGTCCGTGCTCAGCTACTTCGGCTTCAAAGCGAGTTACTGGGATCATTTCCCGCGGTTCCTCGGCGTGGGCTGGGAGGTGCATTTCCACCTGTTCACCATCGTGTGCTGGCTTGCCATGCTCGTCGCACAGGCCCGCATGGGCATCACGGGCCGCATCGCGCAGCACCGGCGCATCGGGCGGCTCTCTTACGTGCTGGTGCCGCTCATCGTGGTCGGTTTCGTATTGGTCACCAACTACGGTCAGTTGCGCCACAAGGAACCTGACCTGCTGGGCGCTACGCTCTTCGACGGCACGGCATTCCTCGCCTTCTACCTGCTGGCCATCGTGCACAGGAAGAACACGGCATACCACTCCCGTTACATGCTGCTCACCGCGGTGCCCTTCATCAATCCAACGCTCGGTCGTGCGGTTTCCCCGGAAGTGAGCTCGACCGTGGAGCTGGTGCTTGTGATCGCGCTGCTGATAGCAGCACGTGTGCGCAAGACTGCATGGCAGCCCTACCTGGTGGCCCTGCTGGTGCTGGTCGCGCTCGCGCTCCTGATCGTGTACATGTCCGTGGTCGAACCGGGGATCATCGAGGGCGCGTGGGAGACGATCTGGGGCTAGTCCCCTTCAGGCCTTCCCTCCAACTCCGCTATCGTCCTACGCGCCGCCTCCAACCGCACCCGGTTGTTCTTCGATACGAGCATGTTGGTGATCCAATGCTCCATGCGATGATGAAGCGGGATCAGCAGCCCGGCGATGGCGGCCATGCACAGGAGCAACAGCAGCGGCGAGTGGTGGGTGAGCTCGCCGAGGAAGGGATGCACCAGCAGGTTTACGAACTCGAAGAAGAGCAGCAGCGCGATGAGCGAGAGGTTCTTGATGGTGCGCGCGCCCACCACTGAGGTGCGGCTCAGCACGAGCAGGAAAATACCGAGCGTGATGACGATGATCGCGATGATGCCGAACTGGATGTTGCGAGAGCGTTCCTCCCTGGCTTCCTCCCGGGCCTTCGACTCTTCACGGTCCTTCAGTTCCTGCGTGAAGAGCTGGTTCTGCAACTGGCTCCTGTTCTGCAAGGCCGTGAGTGAATCGCGCCATGCGTGGGCGAGCTTCGAGTACACCAAGGCGCTGTCGGTCATCCCATTGGCCGCAAAAGCATCGGACAAGGCCGTCGCGGACTTCACCAGGAAACCGGGTTGCCGCGTATGCTGGGTGGCTGCATATCCCTTGCGCGCCCAAACAAGCGCCTCCATGGCACGCCCCTGACCGATGAGCAGTTTCGCGTACCCGGCCGAACCATTGATCAGCTGATCCGGCGTCCCGGCTGAATCCGCCACCGCCAATCCCCGCTTGAAGTAGGGCTCGGCCACGTCGTTCTCGCCACGCGCGGCATGCACAGCGGCCATCATGAGCTTGTAGCTGGAGAAGCCGTACGGATCCTTTCCCGGCACCTTCTCGACATCAGCCAGGCGAGCATAGTAGAGCGCCGAGTCCAGATCACCGCGATCCATGTGGCACCCCGCAAGTATGGTCATCGAACGCCCGTAGAACCCCTTGCCCAATCCATAGGCCTGTGCCTTCCGCATGTAGCGCAAGGTGCCTTCGACATCCCCCACCTGCCGGTACACGATCGCGGTCTCCTTGCAGGTCAGGCTCATGCGCATGCTGTCCCCGATCTGCTGGTAGCCATCGAAGGCGATGTTGAAGTGCCTAAGCGCCCCATTCACATCACTGAGCCTGGTGAAGGCCACTCCGATACCGAAGTGAGCCATGGCGAGCAGCGTGTCGTTCTTGCTCGCTTCCGCCAACTCAAGTCCTTGCATCGCCGCCTTCATGCAATCCTCCGTACGCCCGAGAAAGGCGTACAGGCCGGTAAGCCTGCTGATGGCGACCATCTTCATCCGGATGTCGGTCGCCGCCCGCTCATGTGCTTCAACTGAATCGACCGGCAGGCCGCGGAGCCGGGCAAAGAGCGTGTCGAGGGGCTGGGCACGCAGTTGACAGACCGCGCTGAATAGCAGCAGCATGATCGCCATTGCGCGAGACATCAATCTGTGAAAGACCATTGTTGGGGCTTGGAACGGATAAGGATGAGGACCGGCAGCTTACCGAGGGCTTGGGACAATGAAAGGCATACCCGATCCATGAACGGCGCACGCCCAGCCTGGTCGCCATTGACCTTTGACGCCATGCAAGCCGCCCTCGCCACCGCCTACGGAAGTCCCGACGTGATCCGGATCGCCGAGGTGCCCACACCTTCGCCGAAGAAGAACCAAGTGCTCATCCGCATCCACGCCTCGGCGGTGAACGCGGCGGACTGGCGGCTGCGCAGTGCCAACCCCTGGTTCGTGCGGCTGGTCTTCGGTCTCACCAAGCCGAGAAAGGCGATCCTGGGCGTGGTGTTCGCTGGAGAAGTGGTGGAAGCTGGCGCGGATGTGAGCAAATACAAGATGGGCGACCGGCTCTTCGGCTGGACGAGCATCATGGGGCTGGGCGGCCACGCGGAGTACATCGCGCTGAAGGAGAACGGCGCGTTCGCCCGCATGCCCGATGCCATGAGCTACACCGATGCCGCCGCCATCCCCTTCGGCTTCGGCACGGCACGGCACTTCTTGACTAAAGCCAACGTCAGCAAGGGGCAGCGCGTGCTCATCTACGGTGCGTCGGGTGCGGTGGGCAGTGCGGCCGTGCAGCTGGCGAAGCACCTCGGCGCGGAAGTGACCGGCGTGTGCAGCACGCGCAACGTGGATCTCGTGCGCTCGCTCGGAGCCACGGAAGTGCTGGATTACACCAAGGACGACCTGTCCGCGCATCGCGAGCGCTTCGACATGGTCTTCGAGACCGTGGGCAAGCTGCCGTTCAAGCAAGGTCTGGAGCTGGTGCGGCCCGGCGGCACGCTGGTGCTGGGCTCCGACCTGCCCGCCGACATGCTGAAGCGCGCCTTCAGCGGCAAGGGCGGCCGGAAGGTCACGCTGATCTCGGGCACGGCGGGTGAGTCGGCCGAGGACATGCGCCACTTCGCCGCGCTCTGGGAACAGCAAC
>CAZJTB010000283.1:0-4321 GCA_964548485.1 uncultured Chryseobacterium sp.
TGGCAGGTGGCTCGCGGCGAAGGCAGCGTGCTCTGGGTGGCATTCAATCAGGGGCTGGCCTGCTTCGATGCGCACAGCCGCCAATGGAGCTGGCCCGCCGTGGAGCAGGGCCAGTATCCGGGCGAGCGTTTCAAGGCCGTTCCCAATGCCCTCGCCTGGGACCGTACGCGACGCGTGCTCTGGGCCGGCACCAAGAATGGCCTTTATCGGATACCGGGCTCCGCAGCGGATGGCATGGCGGTGCCCGTGCGGCTCGATCCCTTCCTGGTCGGCACCCATGTGAGCTGCCTGGCGCTTGATGCCGCTGGGCGACTCTGGATGAATGATGCCGAGCGCCTTGCCCTGAGCATGCTCGACGCCCGCACGAACGAGCTGCGACAGATGGATCTGCCCCAGGGCATGGATGAGGGCAGCATGAACCGCGCGGTGCTCGTTGACGCGCAGGGCGGCATCTGGCTGGCGGGCAATGATGATGCGCTCTACTGGCGCGGCCCCGGCGCCACGCAATGGACGATGCTCACCTACGATGCGCGCCGCCGCTGGTCGCCCGAGAATAGTTCCGTGAATGCGCTCCTGCAGGCCACCACCGGCGTGGTCTGGGTGGGTACCGAGGAAGGCTTGCTGCGCGTTGCGCCTCAGCATGCAGCGCAGGAAGTGTTGGCCGGGTGGGAATCGCCCCGGAGCCTCACGCGCATTCGGTCACGGGGCGACCAACTGCTCCTGGCCACCAATGGCCTCGGCATCCTGCGCTACGATCGTACCCGGCAGCGCTTCATCGACACGCTGGTGGCAGCGCGTCCCCAGGATGCCCGCACCAGGCCCGGCCTCATGTCTGACATGGTGAATGATCTCGCCTTCATCGGTGACCGCTTGCTGATCGCCACCAAGTCGGGCGTGCGCTATTGGCCCGAGCCGGAGCAGGACGGAAAGCCGGGCATCATGCCTTCGGGCAGCAGGCCACGCTACAAGTACATCGCACAGGCCATTGTGGATGCGCAGGGCAACACCTGGGCGCTCACGTATCACCATGGTCTCTGGAGGCAAGGCGCCCAGGAAACGGAGCCGGTCCAGCTGCGGATGGATGCAGGCCAGGAGAAGTTGGATGACCGTGTGTCTGCCATGGCAGTCCACCCGGATGGCGGCGTTGTGTGCGGCACGGCGAAGGGCGTGCTCCATCGCTTGGATGCGTTTGGCGAGCCCATCGGGACGTTGCTGGCAACCGCCAAGGGCGCGGCGGCCGTGACCGCGCTTTGCGTGGATGGGAAGGGCGGGGTTTGGGTCGGGCTGGATGATGGACGCCTGGTCTTCATGGCATCGGCTTCCGCAGCGGCTCAGGAATGGGGCGAAACCAGTGGCTTACCCGGTGGCGCGATCAGGGGCATCGCGTCGCAGGCCGTGGAAGGCGTGGTCGTGCTTTCGGACGGCGGCCTTGCGCGGGTGGATGGCGCTGGGCAAGTGGAGCGTGTGCCATTGCTGGAGCATTGGGGCAGGCCCATGGCCTTCCTCATCGATGCCGACCAGTCGCTGCTCGTGGCGTGCAGCAAGGCCATCGTGCGCGTACGCGAGGACCCAAGGCGCGCGCCGGATGCCACCAGGCCGGCCATCGCTGCCGTGATCGGTGGTGGTGCGCACCTGCCCGTGCATCCATTCCGCGGCAGCCTCGAGGTCCCCTTCGAGCGGCGATCGCTGAGCCTTCGGGTATCCTCGCTGGGCGCCGCATTGCCCGAGCGCGTGCTGCTGCGCTACCGCTTGAACCCCGACCGCCCGTGGGTGGAGCTCGGCACCGCCCGCTCCATCGATCTGCCCGATCTGCGCGAAGGCGTTTACCGCATCGAAGTGGCCCTGCTCACGGCCGCATCGCCGACCGCGGTGCTTCAGCTCACCATACGCCCGCCGTGGTTCCGTTCGTGGCCCTTCATCGTGGCCGCTGCCGCGCTGATCATCCTCACTGCAGCGCTCGCCATCCGCGCCTGGCTGCGCCGCAAGCTGCGTGCGGAGCAGGAGCGGTCCGCGCGGGAGAAGGCGCTGCTGGAGGAGCGCATCCGCATCGCGCACGACCTGCACGATGACCTGGGCAGCGGGCTGGCCATGATCGCCATGGAGGGCGAGCTGGCCCGCATGGATGAGCAGGCCGACCCGCGCGATGCCCTGCGGCGCATGAGCGAGGGCACCCGCGACATCACCGATAGCATGCGCCGCATCGTGTGGGCCCTGGGTTCCGGCCAGGATACCCTGGGCGACCTGGTGGCCTACATCCGCTCTTCCGGTGCGGAGCTCATGGACCGGGCGGAGGTCCGGTTCCGGACCGAGGCGCGCATCATCCATCCGCAGCGCAGGCTCACGGCCGATCAGCGGCGGCACCTGCTGCTCATCATCAAGGAGCTGCTGCTGAACGTGGTGAAGCATGCCCATGCAGGCAACGTGCGGCTCGAGGTGGTGGAGCATGCGGACGAGCTGCGCCTCGCGGTCGCGGATGATGGCAATGGATTCGATGCGGATGAGCGCATGGGGGCTGGCACCGGCACCCTGAGCATCGCCAACCGGGTGGCGGCGCTTGGCGGCACCTGGATCGTGCGGAGCGTGAAGGGCGAAGGCACCACCGCCGAGGTGCGTGCGCCTTTGGCCTCATGGCCGGTCTAGAACTCAGGCGCGGGCCGCACCGCCCGCGATACCTTGCCCAAGTGGACACACGGATACGCATCGCCATCGTGGAGGACCTGCCGCAGGTGCGGGCCTTCCTGCGCGGCGTCATCGAGCGGGCCCAGGACATGGAGCTGGTGGCCCAGTACAAGAGCGCGGAGGAGGCCTTCCCGGCCATCATCGATTCCGGGGCCGATGTGGTGATCAGCGACATCGGCCTGCCGGGCATCACCGGCATCGAGCTCCTTCGCAAGCTGCGGCCCTTCATGCCCAGCGCGCAATTCATGGTCTTCACCGTGCACGATGACGACCTCCGCGTGTTCGAGGCGCTCAAGGCCGGCGCCAACGGCTACATGCTGAAATCGTCCGCGCCCATCGCCCTGCTGGAGGGCATCCGCGAGCTGGTGCAGGGCGGCGCGCCCATGAGCGCCAGCGTGGCGCGGCGGCTGGTGGATCACCTGCGGCCGGCCACGAGCCACACGACGGAACACGAGGCGCTAACACAACGTGAGCAGGGCGTGCTGGACCTGCTGGCGCAGGGGCTGCTCTACAAGGAGATCGCCGAGCGCGAGGGCCTCTCCATCAGCACCGTGAAGGCCCATATCCACAGCATCTACAAGAAGCTGCACGTGAGCAGCCGCGAGGAGGCCTTGGAGCGCTACGGCAAGCGCGGCTGAGCTTTCAGAACCGCACCTTCGCCTTCGGCGAGTAGTCGCTGTCGCGCCCGCCGGTGGTGACCACCTGGATGAAGTAGGCCAGCTCCTGGCCCGGCCTGGCCAGGCGGTCCTTGTGCGCGCGCGCCGTGCCCGGGAGCAGCTCGAATTGCTGCCATGGGCCGCCGTTGATGCTCTTGTACAGGATGAATTTCACCCCATCGCGTGGCGCATAGTCCCAGCTGATCTGCACGTACTTCTTGTCGATGGCCTCGGCCTCCAGCATCTCCACCTTCGGCAGCTTGTCGCGGCTGTTCATGCGCAGCTTGGGCTGCTGCTGGCTGAAGGTGCTCCAGCCGGCATCGTCGAACGCCACCACGGCGTACTCGTAGTACGCGGGCTTGCCGCTGTCCTTGTCGGCGAATTCGTAGCGCTTCTCGGCAATGGGCACGCGAGCGATGGTGTCCCACCGCGTTTCGCCCACGGGACGCCGCAAAAGGCAGTGCCGCACCACGTCATCGCTGCTGCTCGGGGCCCAACGCAGCCAGATGCCGGCATCGCTCACCCGGTAGTCCTTGAATACGGGCGCCGTGGGCGGCCGCAGGTCGGGCCGCTTCAGCTCGATGAGCTCGCTGTGCGGGCTGCCGTTCTTGTTCAGGTCAACGGCCATCACCTTGTAGTACACCTTCTCCGTCAGCGTGCGCATGCTGATGGTGTCCACGAACACCGTGTCGCGCACCGCGGTGCCGGTGAGCCTGCTTTCCACGTGGTCTCGCTGGTTCTGCCAGAACACGTGGTAGCCATAGAGATCCGGCTCCTTGCCCAAGCGCCACTTCAGGCTCACCACGCCGTTGGTGTCCACCTTGCCCTCAAGGCCGATCGGGCGCGCCGGCGGTATGCTGTCCACCACGCTGCCCATGGCGCTCATGCTCAGGCCGGGGTTGTTGGCCGTGTCCACGGCGATCACCAGGTAATAGTTGTGCTTGAGCGTCTCGGGGCTCTTGTCCACGAAGCTGCGCGCGGTGGGC
>CAZJTB010000284.1:0-2692 GCA_964548485.1 uncultured Chryseobacterium sp.
CCCGCGATCGACGGGGAAAACGTCAAGCCCCGCCAGGGATGGAAGCGATAGCCTGACGAAGGCGAAGCGCAGGTGTGCTGCCAGCGAGGAGGCGACCGGAGGAAGGCGAAGCGCAGGTGTGGCGCGATGCGAGCCTGCCTGACGGTAGGCAGGGAGGCGACCGGAGGAAGCCACCGCAGCCGCAGCCGCACCCGCTGAGCCGAGGCAGCTAAAGCGGACAGCCCGAAGGCGGCCCCAAAATCAGCAATCAGAAATCAGCGGATGAGATGTTCTTGAATTGCCATAGCTGGTTCAGCCTCAAGCACGGCGTGATGAAGCCCGAGGCGCTGCTGGAGGAAGCGGCGAAGGCCGGCGTGCGCACGTTCGCGCTCACCGACATCCATTGCTCGGCGGGGATCCCCGACTTCGTGCGCGATGCGCAGCGTTATGGCGTGCGGCCGGCGGCGGGGATCGAGTTCCGCAATGGGCCCCGGCTGCTGTACATCGGCATTGCGAAGAGCAACAATGGCCTGCAGCGCCTGAACGAACTGCTGAGCGGGCACCTGCTCGATGATGAAGCGATCCCGGAGCGCGCGCCGGAGCTGGATGAGGTGTTCTTCATCTATCCCTTCAGCAATGCACCGCAGCAGCTACGGCCCAACGAGCGCGTGGGCGTGAAGCCGGGCGAGCTCACGCGCCTGCCCTTCTCGCCTTGGGCGCGCAGGTTGAAGGAACTGGTGGCGCTGATGCCGGTGACCTTCAAGACGAAGAGCGACTGGAACACGCACCGCCTGCTGCGCACCGTGGCAAAGAACACCGTGGTGAGCATGCTGCCGAAGGAGGAGCTCGTGGAACCCGATGAGTTCTTCCGCAACGCGGAAGAGGCGCGGCACATCTACCGCGATTGGCCGCAGCTGCTGGACAACGCCGAGCGCCTGCTGGAAGAATGCACCATCGCCTTCGATGGCAGCGACAAGACGCGCGCGGCCTTCACCAACGATGTGCGCGCGGACCGCGAGAAGCTGCACCGCGATGCGCTGGAAGGCCTGAAGTACCGCTACGGCACGCCCAGCGCGAAGGTGATGGCGCGGCTCTGGCACGAGCTGGACGTGATCGAGAAGATGGGCTTCATCAGCTACTTCCTCATCAACCAGGACATCGTGGACCATGCGCGCAGCCGGGGCTTCTTCCACGTGGGGCGCGGCAGCGGGGCGAACAGCCTGGTGGCCTATTGCCTGCGCATCACCGATGTGGACCCGATGGAGCTGGACCTCTACTTCGAGCGCTTCATCAACCCCGCGCGCAAGAAGCCGCCCGACTTCGACATCGACTTCAGCTGGAAAGACCGCGACGAGGTGTACCGCTACGTGTTCAATAAGTACAACGCTGCGGATGGCCGTGCGGGCGGGATCCATGCGGCGCAGATCGCCACCTACACCACCTTCCAGTGGCGTGGGGCCATACGCGAACTGGGCAAAGCGGTGGGGCTTCCACCAGCAGAGATCGATGCGCTTAGCGAAGGCGACCACGGCTACTACGCGCGCGGCCGTCCGAGCACTTACGCCCGCAGCAGCGAGCTGGACAAGGTGGCGCAAGCGGTGATCCGCTACGGCCAGCGCCTCATCGGCATGCCGCACCATTTGGGCATCCACGCGGGCGGCATCGTGATCACGGAGAAGCCCGTGGCGCACTTCACCGCGCTGTTCCGTCCGCCGAAGGGATTCCCGGTGACGCAGATCAGCATGCTGGAGTGCGAGGACATGGGCCTGCACAAGTTCGACCTGCTGAGCCAGCGCGGGCTCGGGCACATACGCGATGCGGTGGAGCTGGTCAATAATGAATGTAGAACATGGAATTCGGAATGCAGAACAGCGGGGCACGACGTTGCCGCACAGGGGGATTTACATTCTACATTCCATGTTGATCATTCTGCATTCCGCTCCGCGGTCGACATCCACGACATCCCGCGCTTCAAGCAGGATCCCGCGATCAAGGAGCTGCTGCGCACGGGCAACACCATCGGCTGCTTCTACGTGGAGAGCCCGGCCATGCGCATGCTGCTGAAGAAGCTGAAGGTGGAGGACTACCTTGGGCTGGTGGCGGCGAGCAGCATCATACGCCCCGGCGTGGCGGAGAGCGGCATGATGCGCGAGTACCTGCTGCGCCACAACGACCCCGAGCGGCGAAAGCTGGCCCCGAAGCGCCTGCTGGAGATTATGCCCGAGACTTACGGCGTGATGGTGTACCAGGAGGACGTGATCAAGGTGGTGCATCTCTACGGCGGGCTGGACCTGGAAGAGTCGGACATCGTGCGGCGCGGCATGAACATCCGCTACCGCGACCGGCCGGAGTTCAAGGTGGTGGAGCGGAAGTTCTTCAGCAACTGCAAGCGCATGGGCTATCCGCCGGGCGAGGCCGAAGAGGTGTGGCGGCAGATCCAGAGCTTCGCCAGCTTCAGCTTCGCGAAGGGCCACAGCGCCAGCTACGCGGTGGAGAGCTACCAGAGCCTCTACCTGAAGGCGCACCATCCGCTGGAGTTCCTCGTGGGCGTGGCCAACAATTTCGGCGGCTTCTACCGCACCGAGTTCTACCTGCACGAGGCGAAGCGCGCCGGAGCGGTGATCGAGGCGCCGTGCGTGAATACGAGTGAAGAGCTCTGCTCCCTGCAGAAAGTGGCGAGTGATGAGTGGCGAGTGGTGAGTGATGCCTGTCA
>CAZJTB010000284.1:2756-4305 GCA_964548485.1 uncultured Chryseobacterium sp.
CGCCACTCCGTACTCATCACTCGCCCCCCGCATCTTCCTCGGCCTCTCCAACATCAAGGGCCTCGAATCCGAGACGGTGCAGTTGATCCTGAACGAGCGCCGCCGCCATGGCCCCTTCGCCGACCTGCAGGACCTCCTGAGGCGCGTGCCGCTGGGCATCGAGCAGGCGCGCATCCTCATCCGCGTGGGCGCCCTGCGCTTCACCGGCAAGAGCAAGCCGCAATTGCTGTGGGACCTCACCCTGCTGCACAAGCCCGCCAGCGTCACCGCCGATGGCGACCTCTTCATCACGCGCGTGGAGGAGCCCAAGCTGCCCGACCTGCAGCACCATCCGCTGGCCGATGCCTACGATGAGCTGGAACTGCTGGGCTTCCCGCTGTGCGATCCGTTCGCGTTGGTGGAATGCGAGGATGCAATAACCGCAAAGACGCAACGACGCGACGGGAACGCGACGCCGCCATTCATCCTTAAGCGCGATATGGAGAAGCACATCGGGCAACGCGTACAGATGCTCGGTTACATGATCCACGTGAAGACCACCACCACCAGCCGCGGCGACTACATGAGCTTCGGCTCCTTCATCGACCCGGCGGGCGATTTCTGGGACAGCACCCAGTTCCCCCAGGTGGCGGCGAAGCACCCCTTCCGCGGCCGCGGCGTTTACCGACTCACCGGCGTGGTGGAGGAGGAGTTCGGCCATTGCGCGCTGCGCACCATCAGCATGGAGAAGCTGCCGTGGAAGGCGGATCCGCGGTATGGGGGGAAGTGAGCGCTATCCGGAGCTACCGATCCCCGTAATGGCCTTTGCAGCTCACCACTTCAACGGAACCATCGGTGGCGATGCGATAGACCAAGCGATGGGCATCATCAATCCGACGAGACCAGCAGCCCTTCAGGTCTCCCCGCAACGGCTCCGGTTTACCTATGCCCTTGAAGGGGTCGCGCAGGATCGCCTTCAACAGATCATGGATCCGGATGAACCGTGAGCGGTCTCATACCGCCCAATCATTGAAATCCTCGAAGGCTCCTTGCTCGAAAATGATGCGCTTCATCCCTTCAATCGTTCCAGCACCATCGCATCCAGACCGGCCTCTGTCATCTCAACAGCGCGGCCCTTCTCGAGGTTCTTGACCGCTTTCGTCAAGCGTGCGAAGTAGGCCTTCTTCGATTCCCTCGCCACCTTGGGTTGTTCGGTGGAGGAAATGGTCAAGGTTATCTCGCGGTCCTTACCGAACAAGCTCTTGAGCTTCTTCAGCAGATCGATGTCGAGCTCCGATGCCTTGATGCGCACGCTGGTTTCCATGGGTCGAATGTGAGCACGAAGATAGACACAGCCATACTGGGCAGTCCAGCACCGTTCAGTTCCTGCGGGTGCCGTAGCGTCGCGGCCGCGGCGTTTACCGGCTCACCGGCGTGGTGGAGGAGGAGTTCGGGCATTGCGCGCTGCGCACCACCAGCCTGGAGAAGCTGCCGTGGAAGGCCGATCCGCGGCATGGGAAGAAGTGAGCGCCTGCGAGATGGCGCGTGGAGCGCAGCATGGCGGAGCCGA
>CAZJTB010000285.1:0-4295 GCA_964548485.1 uncultured Chryseobacterium sp.
GAGGAGCACGAGCGGCACGGAGAAGAGGAAGTGATTCGTATCCGTGACCGTGAGCGAGGGCACCATGGCGATCACGAGCATCGCCTCCTGGGCGATGTGGCACCGGGTGAGTTCGGGACTCATGCGCTCCGCTCGCTTGTTGAAGCGGAGCAGGAGGAAGAGCACCGCGGCGCAGCAAGCAAGCACGGCGACGACCGCTGCATCCGCGCTCCACCCGAACGCGCGCCCCAGCAAGGCGCGGTGCAGGAAGGAGTAGGCGGTATCCACCATCTGATGGGCCTCTCCGCCGGTGTACACCATGGAGGCATTGTGCCCCGCCATGGCCGCGAGCCAGGCGTCATGAAGCGTTTGCCATGCATCCCATCCGATGAAGGGGAGCGGCATGAGGAGCCCGATGGCGATGCTGAAGCACATCCATGCCAAGGCCCTTCGCTCGCGGCGGAGCAGAAGCCAGGGAACGATCAGCATGAAATGCGGCTTGGCCAATACCGCAATGCCCCAGAGCAATCCTGCCAGGCGCTGGCGCGATGCGAGCAAGGCCTGTAACCCGCACATAAGCAGGAAGAGGAGCATGGTGTTGATGTTGCCCAGATGGAGCTCGCGGTGCAGATGCGCCCCGGCCACGAGCGTGGCGATGAAGAGCGGGGCATACGCCTGGCGCTTGCCGGGCAAGGCGTGCATGCGGATGATCCGGTCGGCGGCGATCATCGCGCTGAGGAACGCGAGCGCGATGAGCGCGAAATGGATGCCCGCCGCGAGCCTGTACGGCAGCAGCGCCAATGGAACGAAGAGATAGCCCATCACGGGCGCATACTTGAAGAAGCCCGACGACAGTCCATGGGCGATCCCGTAGGGGGATTCGCCCTTCAGCAGCGCGGATGCGGCCTCGTAGTACACCCGGAAATCGTTCAGCCACAAGCGGCCATTCACGGCTTCCAGGATCAGGAAGAGCCCGGCCGCGCAGAGCAGTATGATGGAATATCGCCCCGGGAATCGGTTCCAGCTCGGCATCGCCCTAGCGGGGCTTGCTGCGGTCCACCTCCTTCACCACACGGCCTTTCTCGTAATGCACCTCGCGATACACCTGCCCGTCGGGGCTGTAGTCGTAGTGGATGCCATGCTCCTCGCCGTTCTCCCAGTGCTCCACGAATTTCTTGGTGCCGCTCTCATAGAAGTACACCCACTCACCGTGCTCCACGCCGTTCTGGAATCGGCCGATGTACTCCAGCTTGCCGCTCGGGTAGTACACCTTCTCCATCACCTTCACGGCCTCCTCGCCCTTGCCCTTCATGTAGATGATGACCTCTGGCTTGCCGTTGGGATGGCTGGACGCGGTGTACTTGTGGCTGGAGCAGCTCGCCAGGAGCCAACCAGCAGCCGCGACGATGATGAACGAGCGGATCATGGCCCGGCGAAAGTAGGGGAAGGCCGCCTGACGGGGCCAGCGCTCACCGCTGTCCGTCAATCAGGAAGGGCGTCTTCCCATCGGTCACGATCACCTTGGCGTTGGGCGATGCGGCCAGGGCCTTGAAGGCCTCGATGCTCTGGTAACGGATGATGGGCTCCGTGAGCCCCTCGGCCAGCACCTTCTGCGCATCACGGATGCCCTCGGCCTCGATCACGCGGCGCTCGGCCTCCTTGCGCTCGCGCTGCAGCTCGAACTCCATCTGCTGCGCCCGCTGCTCGGCCTCCAGCTTATCCTCGATGGCCTTGGCCAGGCCGGGCGGCAGCTTGATGCTCTTCATGAGCACGCTCTCGATCTCGAAGCCGCGCGGGCTGAGCAGGCTGTTCATGTGCCCGGCGATCTCGCGCTCGATCTCGGCGCGCTGCGCGCTGTGCATGTCCTTGGCGTAGTAGCGCGCGCAGATGTCGGCCGCCGCGCTGCGGAACACGCTCACGATCACCGCCTGCTCATAGTCGGTGCCGATGGTCTCGATGATCTGCGGCACCTTATCCGGCGCGATGCGGTAGAGGATGCTGATCTCGCATTGCACGTTGAGGCCCTCCTTGCTGGGAAGCGCCAGATCCACCTCGCGGTTCACCGTGCGAACGGGCACTTTGACCACGCGCGTGGTGAGCGGGTTCAGCACCACCAGTCCGGCGCCGATGGTGCGGTTCTGCAGCTTGCCGAAGCGCTGCTTCACGCCCACGTTGCCCTGGCGCACCGTGGTGCACGAGGCGGTGAGGAGCAGGAGGGCGGTGGGGAGGAGGAGGGCGATGCGCATGTGGATGGATGATTGGGTTCCATCCGTGCAATAATCATTCCCGCGCCAGGGTTGGCTGCGCGCCCTGCTACCTTCCCCGCATGAAGGGCCCGGCCACGCGATTCTATGAGGCCTTCGTGCGCGGCGACCATGCCGCCATGGGGGCTTGCTACCACCCCGAGGCGCGTTTCAGCGACCCGGTGTTCCCGGACCTGGACGCCGCGCAGGCGCGCGCCCTATGGCGCATGCTGCTCAGTCGGTCAACCGACCTGCGCGTGCGCTTCGCCGTGCTGCAGGAGTGGGCGGGAGGCGCCGAAGTGGAGTGGCAGGCGTGGTACACCTTCAGCGCCAGCGGCCGGCCCGTGCACAACCGGATACGTGCGCGCATGGTGTTCCGCGATGGGCTCATCATCCGCCATCACGACCACTTCCCTTTCTGGCGCTGGGCGCGGCAGGCGCTGGGCACCAAAGGCCTGCTGCTGGGCTGGACACCGTTCGTGCGCGGCAAGGTGCGTCGCATGGCGGCCGCTTCGCTGCGCAAGGCGATGGGCGCGCCGGCTGCTACTGCTTGATGAAGCGCAACGGGGCCAGGCCCTCCAAGCGGATCAGGTAGGCGCCGGGCGCCAGCGCGCGCACATCGAAGGCAACGCCCTGGGGCATGAGGCCGAAGGCGCGGCCGCTTACATCGTAGGCGGTGATGCCGCTGCGCGGGGCGCAGGCCACATGCAGCACCTCCTCGGCCGGATTGGGCCATGCGCCGCACGCGCTCCGCGCGGCCATCTCGGGCACGCCCACGCCGGGCATCAGCTCCCAGCCGATGTCGTGCATCACGGCGATGGCGATGGGGCCGGGCCAATGGTTGGCGTTGCCGGGCGAGCCGAACGGCGTCATCAGCTCGTTGGGGTTGCCCACCGGGTAGGTGCTCTCATTCAGGTGCACGCAGCTGCTGCCCAGCGCGAAGGTGGCCGGCGCGTAGATGCGTGGCTGCTGCCCGGCGTTCACGGCCACGGCGTAGGGCCCGTTGAAGTACACCTGGTTGCTGGTGAAGGCCGTGCCCAGCGCGGTGCCGGGATTCTCGAGCAGGTGCAGCTGGCCCTGGCCGGTGCTGGTGAGGTAGCGGTCGAAGATGCCCGGCAGGCCCTGCTGCTCGGGCCATGGAAAGGTGGTGATGAGCGGACCGAAATCGCTCATCTGCACCTGGCCGAAGGAGCCTTCGTTGCCCACCTTCTTCGCCAGCCCCACGAAGCCGAGGCCATGCCCCAGCTCGTGCAGCGCGATGGTGACCAGGTCGTACTGCCCTGCGGGCGTGGCGCCATCCAGCCCGTAGTACCAGCTGGTGCTGCTGTTCAGGTACACGTTGATGTCGTCCTCGCCGGGGTTGAGTTCGGTGCCCGCGATGCTGTTGGCAAGGCCCGAGGCGTACCAGGTACCGGCCACGGGCGCGCCGGGGAAATCCTTGCGGCCGTTGGGAAAGGTTACGCCCAACGCCGCGCCGCCGAGCGGGAACCAGCTCACGGCCACCTTGATGGGCACATCGCTGTGCAGGATGCCGCCCCAGATGTCGGCGGCTTGCTGGATGGCGGGCTGCGCCTCGGCCGGCGTGCCGAAATGGGTGATGGTGAAGGTGGCGGCGGGGGAGGAGGCGCTGAGCGCGAAGAGCAGTCCAAGGGTCGGGTTGCGCATGCCACGAACTTACCGCTGCTTCATGGAATGCCGCAGCGGACCGGACGCGGCACGGCGCGCTTCAATGCGCGTTTCGCCACCTGTCGCTCGTTGATGAACCAATTGCGATCAGGCTTCATCAGCCCCCCCCGCGAGATCCCGCCCAGGCATTTCCATTCGGAAGTGAGCGTGAAAAGGCCATTCCCAGCTCCGATCTCGATGGCTACTGGCATGGTGAATCCCGGGATGCCATTCGACCACCTCGCGTGCAGCTTGCCCTTGTACCGGCCCCATTCCAGCACCGGCACCTTCGTGGTGCGCAGGTACTGATCGAAGATGCCCGTGTTCAGCAGCGCCTGCGTGGTTGGGTTGAAGCCGATGATGAACGACTCGATCTCCGCGCTGGTCACGATGCGGTGGCGGTAGTGC
>CAZJTB010000286.1:0-4288 GCA_964548485.1 uncultured Chryseobacterium sp.
CACGATGAGCTCGATGCTCTTGGTGGCATCGTCATTCGCGGGGATCGGGAAGTCCACAAGCGTGGGGTCGCTGTTGGTGTCCACCATGGCGAAGGTGGGGATGCTGAGCTTGCGGGCCTCGGCCACGGCGATGTGCTCCTTCACGATGTCCACGATGAAGAGCGCGCTGGGCAGGCGGGTGAGGTCAACCACGCTGCCGAGGTTCTTCTCCATCTTCTCGCGCTGGCGGCTCACCTGCAGGCGCTCGCGCTTGCTCATGTTCTCGAAGGTGCCATCGGTCTTCATGCGATCGATGGTGGCCATCTTCTTGATGGTGCGCCGGATGGTGGCGAAGTTGGTGAGCATGCCGCCGCTCCAGCGCTCGGTCACGTAGGGCATGCCGGTGGGCTTCACCTTGTCGGCCACGATGTCCTTCGCCTGCTTCTTGGTGGCCACGAAGAGGATCTTCTTGCCGCCGCGGGCGATGCTCTTCATCGCATTGGCGGCCTCCTCCAGCTTCGCTGCGGTCTTGTTCAGGTCGATGATGTGGATGCCCTTCTTCTCCCCGAAGATGTACGGGGCCATGTTGGGGTTCCACTTCCGGCGCAGGTGGCCGAAATGCGCGCCGGCCTCCAGCAGGCGCTCGAATTCTACACGTGCCATGTCCTTGTCCTTTTGTTTGGTTTCACTTTCCATTTTCCCGTTGTGCAGGCATTCGGATGGTAGCCGGTGTTACCCGAGTCCTCCCGAATTGGATGCTGAATCCCGTGACCGGGACCAACAAGCGCAGGGACTTAACGCTTGCTGAACTGGTAGCGCTTGCGAGCCTTCTTGCGGCCGAACTTCTTGCGCTCCACCGCGCGCGGGTCGCGGGTCATGAGCTCCTCGGCTTTCAGCTTGGGCTTGTGCTCGGCGTCGATGGCCACCAGCGCGCGGGCGATGCCCAGGCGCACGGCGTCCACCTGGCCGGTGATGCCGCCGCCATCCACGGTGGCCTTCACATCGTACTTGCCCAAGGTGTCGGTGAGCTTGAAGGGCTGCTGCAGCTTGAACTGCTGGAGCACGATGGGGAAGTACTCCTTGCCATCGCGGCCGTTGATGGTGATGTTGCCGCTGCCCTCGGTGAGGATCACGCGGGCGACGGCGGTCTTGCGGCGACCGAGGCTATTGGTGGCTGCCATCTTACTTGAGGGTGTTCAGGTCGAAAGCGCGGGGGTTCTGGGCCTGGTGCTTGTGCTCCTTGCCCGCCACCACATGCAGGTTGTTGAAGAGGCGGCGGCCCAGGCGGTTCTTGGGCAGCATGCCGCGCACGGCGTTCTCCAGCAGGGCCTCGGGCTTGCGGGCCACCAGTTTGGCCGCCGTCTCGATGGTCTGTCCACCGGGATAGAGGCTGTAGCGCTGGTACTCCTTGTCGGCCATCTTGGTGCCGGTGAGGCGCACTTTCTCGGCATTGATCACCACCACATGGTCGCCGCAGTTCACATGCGGGGTGAAGGTGGGCTTGTGCTTGCCGCGAACGAGCATCGCCACTTTGCTGGCGAGGCGTCCAAGTACTTCATTCTCAGCATCTACGATGAGCCATTCCGGCTGCACGGTGGCCTTGTTGGCCATGCTGGTGGTGTGGGTCGTCGAAGCCACGGTTCCTGAGGGTTGAAAGGGTCCTTTCCCGAAAACGGGCTGCGAATGTAGTGGCTTTCGATCAATCGTGCCGCCGGCGAGCCAACTTTCCGCTCCTCCGGCTCAGATTACCTCGAGTTCCCTGCCCACCTTCCCGAAGGCGGCCAGCGCCCGCTCGATATGGGCTTCGGTGTGGGCCGCGCTCAGCTGCACCCGGATACGGGCCGTGTCCTTGGGCACCACCGGATAGAAGAAGCCGATCACATAGATGCCCTCGGCCAGCAGCTTATCGGCCATCACCTGGCTCAGCTTGGCATCGCCCAGCATCACCGGTACGATGGCCGCTCCGGCTCCCCGGGTCTTGAAGCCCAGCGATTCGATGCCCGTTCGGAAGCGGTCCACGTTCTTCTCGAGCCGGTCACGCAGCGCGGTGGTGCTGCTCAGCAGGTCGATCACGCGGATGCTGGCGCCCACGATGGACGGCGCGAGCGAGTTGCTGAAGAGGTAGGGGCGCGAGCGCTGGCGGAGCATCTCGATGATCTCCTTGCGACCAGTGGTGTAGCCGCCCATGGCCCCGCCCAGGGCCTTGCCGAGCGTGCCGGTGATGATGTCCACACGGCCCATCACCCCGCAATGCTCCACGCTTCCCCGACCGGTCTTCCCGATGAAGCCGGCGGCATGGCACTCGTCCACCATCACCAGCGCCTCGTACCGGTCGGCCAGGTCGCAGATGCCCTTCAGGTCGGCCACGATGCCATCCATGCTGAAGACGCCATCGGTGACGACGATGATGTGGCGCGCGCCATCGGCACGGGCCGCCTTGAGCTGCACCTCCAGGTCGGCCATGTCGTTGTTGGCGTAGCGGTAGCGCTTCGCCTTGCACAGCCGCACGCCGTCGATGATGCTGGCGTGGTTGAGGGCATCGCTGATGATGGCATCCTCCTCGCCCAGCAGCGGCTCGAACACGCCGCCATTGGCATCGAAGCAAGCGGCGTACAGGATGGTGTCCTCCGTGCCGTGGAAAGCGGCCAGCTTGGCCTCCAGCTCCTTGTGGATGTCCTGCGTGCCGCAGATGAAGCGCACGCTGCTCATGCCGTAGCCATGCGAATCGAGCGAGGCGTGGGCGGCCTTCACCACCTCGGGGTGCGAGGAGAGCCCCAGGTAGTTGTTGGCGCAGAAGTTCAGCACCTGCTGTCCATTCACGGTGATCTCCGCGCCTTGCTCGCTGGTGATGATGCGCTCGCGCTTGAACAGACCGGCCGCTTCAATGGCCGATAATTCCTGCTGAAGATGCTGTTGGAGCTTGCCGTACATGCCTTGGCTGTTAAGGCCGCGAAAGTAGCCGGGGTTTCCACCCCCGACTGTTCATGCGGGGCGCCGCCGCGCTGGACAAACCCTAGCCGAAGCCTCTAGTTTCGCGCGATCCTTACCAAGCCAGCATGAAGAACCTCATCCGGCGCTTCCCCGTCCTGACCTTCGTCCTGCTCACCCTTGGCTACCAATTCCTGGTGGTGGGCTTCGTGTGGTGGTGGCTCCCCGAGGGCATGAAGATGCACGACGATGCCACAGCCCACATGGTGTTCCGGCTCCGCGTCATCGGGCCGCTTGCCTTTGCCATGGCCCTCACCGCCTACCTGGAGGGGCGCGCGGGGCTCCGCAACCTGTTCGCCTCGTTCCTGCATTGGAAAGTGCCGGGCAAGTGGTACGCCTTCGCCCTGTCGTGGAAGTTCCTGTTCACCTACCTGGGAATCATCTCCCTGGCCGTGCTGGGCATCCGCGAATGGCCGGGCTTCGTGGTGCACGATTTCTTCGGGGGGAGCTGGGTGGGCATGAAGAACCTGCTCCTCTCCATGCCCTTCATCGTGGGCATCGCCATCGTGGAAGAGACCTCGTGGATGAAGTTCTGCGTGACCCGCATGCAGGAGCGCTATTCGGCCTTCGTGTCGTGCTCCCTGGTGGGCATCTGCTGGGCCTGCTGGTACCTGCCCATGCTGCTGGTGGGCGAGGGCACTCCCGATGGCTATCCAATCCCGGTATTCCTGCTGAGCATGACCTGCCTGTGCATCCTGCTGGGCTGGGCCTACAACATGACACGTAGCGGCACGGTGCTGCTGGGGATGCAGATCGTGAGCAACTGCGCCTTCTTCGTGATCCCGGTGCTTCCGGGCTGGCACCCGCAGGCCGATGGCTCGCTCGATGCCACCTATGTCACCAGCTTCGTGGCGTTCAATTTCATCAGCGCCGTGCTGCTGGTGATCTTCTACGGCCCAAAGGAGCTGGGCACAGGGCCGCGCGCGCGCTGGAGCGAAGGCATGCAGGATGAGCCTGTGGAGCCCTCGCCCACGGGTCGCCTCGCGACCAGCGGCACCTGAGGGCGGATGGCGATCGGCTGAACGCCGGCTCAGGACTTCCGGATGAACGCGTGCGAGCATGGCCCGCCGTAGAGGAGGTGCACGCGCTCCGGCTTATCGGCGAGGAACCGGTCCGTGGCCGGGCGCGCGCCCGGATTGGCATCATAGCCGTGCACGGTGAGTCCAGGCACATGATAGTCCATGATCACGATGATGCCGCCCGGGCTCATGCGCGGATAGGCGTGCTCAAGCGCGTGGGTCACAAGCCGCTCGTGCAGCCCGGAATCAGAGCCCACGCCCAGATCGATGTGGGCGAAGGCGATGCGCTCCGGCAGGCCCGA
>CAZJTB010000287.1:0-4288 GCA_964548485.1 uncultured Chryseobacterium sp.
GCGAGGATCCAAAGGCCAAGGCGGCGGATGTGGATATCAAGCTCACGCGCACCCCGCAGAAGCTCGGCGGCAAGCGCGGCGTGCTGGGCAAGCACCGGTCGGGGAAGATGCGCGGCCTGCACTACGGCATCATCGACTGGTTCTTCCATGGCAAGCTGCGCCAGGAGCACAAGGCTAAGGTGAGCCTGCCGGAGGGCGAGTGAGCCCTGCCTGACGCTTGACAGCAGCGGAGCATGCGTGGCCGGATATCTTCGGCTCGATTCCGAACGCCATGAAGAACATCGTCGCCGCTGTTGATTTCTCGCCGGTCTCGGAGCAGGTGCTGCGCCACGCGCAGGCCTTGGCCAAGGGGCTCGGAGGCAAGGTGTGGTTGATCCATGCCGCCGCGCCCGACCCCGATTTCGTGGGCTTCAAGACCGGTCCGCAATACATCCGCGACCACCGCGCCGAGCAATTGCGCAAGGAGCACGCCGACCTGCAAGGGATGGCGGCAGGCCTGCGCGATGCGGGCATCGAGGCGGAGGCGCTCCTCGTGCAGGGCCCTACTGCCGAGACGATCCTCGCGGAAGCTGCCCGCCTGAATGCGGACATGATCGCCATCGGCTCGCACGGACGCGGCGCGCTGTACCGCGCCTTGGTGGGCAGCGTGTGCGAGCAGGTGATGCGCGAGAGCGCCGTGCCCCTGCTCATCGTTCCATCCGCGAAGACCGAAGCGGCTTGAGCAGGCTGGTCACCGCCATCGTGCTGCTGCTCCTGCTGAACGCATCGGTGTGCGTGCCGCTCAGGGGCGGCCAGCCCAAGCCGGGCGACATCACGCTTCCGCCAGGCTTCCGGATCAGCACCTTCGCCAGCGGCGTGGAGAACGCCCGGGCCATGTGCTGGGGCGAGCAGGGCACCCTGTTCGTTGGAAGCCGGAGCGCCGGGCTGGTGCATGCGCTGCGCGACAACGATGGCGATGGCGTTGCCGATGAGCGCCACGTGGTGGCCCAAGGCCTGCAGATGCCCGTTGGCGTGGCCTTCCGCGATGGCGCGCTGTATGTGAGCGCCGTGAACCGCATCCTCCGCTTCGATTCCATCGAGGCGCGGCTGGCCGATCCGCCGCAGCCGGTGGTGGTCGCCGACGCCTACCCTACCGACACGCACCACGGGTGGAAGTTCATCGCCTTCGGCCCTGACGGCATGCTCTATGTGCCGGTGGGCGCGCCATGCAACAACTGCCTCAGCAGCGACAGCATCTACGCCACCATCACGCGCATGAGCCCCGATGGCCGCCAGCGCGCCATCGTCGCGCATGGGGTGCGCAACACCGTGGGTTTCGATTGGCATCCGCGCACCGGTGAGCTCTGGTTCACCGACAATGGCCGCGACTGGCTCGGCGATGAGGCGCCCGACTGCGAGCTGAACAGGCTGGCCCGCACCGGCGAGCACTTCGGCTATCCATTCTGCCACCAGGGCGATCTGAAGGACCCTGAGTTCGGCGGTCAGCGTCCCTGCTCGGAGTTCAGCCCGCCTGCCGCGCGCCTGGGCCCCCATGTGGCGCCCTTGGGCATGCGCTTCTACACCGGCACCATGTTCCCGCCGAAGTACCGCGAGGCCATCTTCATCGCCGAGCATGGCAGCTGGAACCGCAGCACGCCCATCGGCTACCGCGTGGCGGTCGCCTACCCGCAGCCCGACGGCACCGCCATCACGGAGGTGTTCGCCGAAGGCTGGCTGCAGGGCGGTCGTGTAACCGGAAGGCCGGTGGATGTGCTTGTGGCGCCCGATGGCGCGCTCCTCGTGAGCGACGATTCGGCGGATGCGATACACCGCATCTCCTACGAGCCGGATTGATTCCCCTGTGACCGTTCGATGGCCGCGCGTCATAAGGGCGATCGTCGCGGCGGAAGGGAGAGTCCACCGCGCATCGATCCGGAGGGCGCATCATGCGCCCTTCGTGCTTCAATCCGTGAACAACCGCCGTGTTGATAGCCGATGAGGACCAATTGACGAGCAGGCCCCGGCGAATTCCCAACTTCGCGGCATGAAGAGGCACGCGATTCTATTCAGCCTCCTGCTGGCGGCATTCGGCGCGCGCGCGCAGCAGAGCGGTTTCGGCTTGGGCATCATGCTGGGCGACCCCACCGGCCTCAGCGGCAAGGCCTGGATCGGCGGCGACCGGGCCATCGATTTCGGTCTAGCCTGGGGCGTATGGGGGCGCTACCTGCACCTGCACGGCGATTACCTGCTCCATAAGCAGAACCTCTTCGCGGTCTCGTCCGGCAGTTTCGCCCTGCACTATGGCCCGGGCCTGCGCATCCGTTCGTGGCGCGACGGGCGCTATTGGCATCGGGGGCGCTGGTACGACTATGATGGCTCGCGCACCAGCGTGGGCTTCCGCTTCCCCGTGGGCCTCACGTACGCCTTCGAGGGCGCGCCCGTGGATGCCTTCATCGAGATCGCGCCAACGCTCGACCTGGTGCCCAGCACCTACTTCGACCTGGATGCGGCCATCGGCGCCCGCTTCTACTTCTAGCCGCGCATCAGCCGCTTGCTCAGCCAGGCCTTGAGGCTGAATGCTGAACGGTAGAGCCAGTGGTGCACGGCCAGTGCGGTGAGCGTGCCGATCACCGAGCCAACGGTGATGTCGAGCAGGAAGTGCTGCGACAGATACACGCGTGAGAAGGCGAGAAGTCCCGCAAGCAGCGCGAGCGGAACGGCCCAGCGGCGCTCACCGATGATCACCGCGAGCGCGAGGCACATGCTGAATGCGGCGGTGCTATGCCCGCTGGGGAAGCTCATCATCGCATGCAGGTCGATCGAATCCACCCAATCCATGGCGCCCAGCGCCTCGCGGTGCGCGCTAGGCCTTCCTTCCCCCGCGAATGGACCATGCTTCAGGGCCTGCGCGATGAGCGCGCTGATGCTGCAGCTCAGGCCCATCATGAGGAAGGCCCGCATATCGCGGAGCAGCAGCAGGAGCAGAGCCAGCGCGGTGGGCACCAGCCCGTCCGCCAGATGCGTGATGAGCGCGAAGAAGCGATCGAGCGCTCCGGTATGGCAGCAGTTGATGCGGGCGTGCAGCTCCAGCTTCTCCACGGCCAGCAGTGCTGCGCACGCGATGGCCAGCAGTGGCAGCCAAGCCAGCACGAAGCGCTGAACGATCGATCGTGTATCAGCCATGCGGCGAATCTATCGGATGGCGCCGCGCGGGCTTAGGTTAGCGCTTGCGAATCATGATGGCGCAACGGAAACTCATGACCCTGCTGGCACTCTCTGCGGCCGGTCTCCATTGCTGTTTCGGCCAGGGCTTCATCGTGGAGATAGGCCCGCCCTTGGCGCAGTATGGCGTGGGCGTGGTGGCCGATGGAAGCGGATTCATGGTGGGGGCCCGGATGCATGCGCGCGATCCGCAACGGCACCTCGCCGGTTTCTGGCGCTTTTCCGCCACCGGAGCGCCCATCGCCCTCGATACGTTGCAGGCGATTGATGGCAACGTGTTCGCGCAAGCCCTGGTCGCCGCGCCGGGCGGTGCCAGCTTCCTGGCCGGAAGCGCCATCGCAACAGGCGCGCACGAGCATGAGGCGATCCTCGTGAAGCGCGAGCCCAGTGGGGCCATAGGCTGGGTTGCCCGATACGAGGGGCCCGGCAGCAGCCAATTCCTGGGCGCGCACGCACTGGAAGATGGCGGGGCCCTGGCGTGCGGCCTTGTGGCGAACGGCACCGGGCATGATGCGCTGGTGGCGCGCTTCGCTGCGGATGGCAGCCTCGCCTGGAGCGCGATCGAGGGCACCGAGCTCGATGAAGAGGCGAATGCCATCGCGCTGGTGGGCGATGCGGTCATCGCCACCGGAAGGCAGATGAACTTCGGCGGCACCAGCGATGCCTGGTTCGCGCGCTACGGCCTCGATGGCCAGCTGGTGTGGACCACCTCGTGGGGCGGGGTCGGTCAGGAGTCGGCGAACGCCATCTGCGCCGTCGGCCCCGATGCCTTCGTGGCGGCCGGGTGGTCCGATTCATACGGGCCTTTCGACCAGAGCGAGCAGCGCTACAAGCGCCACGCCTATCTCCTGGCGCTTGACCTGAACGGCGATTCGCTCTGGACCCGCGCGCTGGGCGATACCCTTTACGATCAACGCGCGTTCGGCATCGGCACGGCCGATGATGGAGACCTCCTCATCTGCGGCGACCGCAGCGCGGTCATCGGCGGCAGTAATGCCTTCGCCGCGCGCATCAGCGGCAGCGGCAACCTCATCTGGCAGCGTACCTGGGACCTCCAAGCCCATCACTCCACACCAGCTTCCACTCC
>CAZJTB010000288.1:0-4282 GCA_964548485.1 uncultured Chryseobacterium sp.
ACCGGCCGCCTGGCCAGCAACGACCCCAACCTGCAGAACATCCCCATCCGCACCGCGAAGGGGCGCGAGATCCGCAAGGCCTTCGTGCCGCGCGATGCGGACCACCAGCTGCTCAGCGCCGACTACTCGCAGATCGAGCTGCGCATCATCGCCCACATGAGCGGCGACCACAACATGCAGGAGGCCTTCCGCCACGGGCTCGACATACACGCGGCCACCGCGGCCAAGGTCTTCAGCGTGGACATCAATGAGGTCACGCGCGAGCAGCGCAGCAAGGCCAAGGCCGTCAACTTCGGCATCGCCTACGGCCAGGGCGCCTTCGGCCTCAGCCAGAACCTGGGCATCCCGCGCGCCGAGGCCAAGCAGATCATCGACGACTACTTCGCGCAATTCCCCGGCGTGCGCAACTACATGGATGAGATGATCGGCTTCTGCCGCACGCACGGCTACATCAAGACCCTGATGGGCCGCCGCCGCTACCTGCCCGACATCACCAGCGCCAACAACACCGTGCGCGCCCAGGCCGAGCGCATCGCCATCAACGCGCCCATGCAGGGCACCGCGGCCGACATCATCAAGGTGGCCATGGTGGGCATCCACCGCGAGCTGAAGCAGCGCCGGATGCGGAGCAAGCTGCTGCTGCAGGTGCATGATGAACTCGTGTTCGACGCCCATGTCGATGAGAGTGATGAGCTGAAGGCACTGGTGCGCGATCGCATGGAGAACGCGATGGAGCTGGCCGTTCCGCTCGTTGTTGACATGGGCATGGGGAAAAACTGGCTGGAGGCGCACTGATCGCGCGCGGGGGCGGTGGACCTTTGAAGCGGTCCACTCCCAGCACCGATCCATGCCCCTCATGCAACAAACGCGCATCGCCACGCCGCTGGTCCTGATGCTCCTGCTCGCCTCCTGCGGCGGTGGCGGCCCGCAGCAGGATACCCTGCAGGCGGCCAACGCCGACAGCCTCGCCCAGAGCGAGCGCCTGGGCCGCACCCGAAAGATCTTCTACAGCATCCCGTCGCCCATGGAGACGGCCGCCCTCTTGAAGAAGGCCGGTGCCAATTACAATGGGAAGATCCTCAACGATGTGAAGAACGTGGACCGCTACACCGCCGCCAGCAAGCAGGCCCTCAACCTGGGGGTGTACGGCGCCGACCTGAGCTACGCCAGCGTGTTCAACCACACGCAGGAGACCATGTTCTACACCAGCTGCGCCCGCCGCCTGGCCGACAAGCTGGGTGTGACATCGGCCTTCAACGATAGCACCATGCAGCTCATGGAGCAGCACCAGAACGATCGCGAGAAGCTGCTCGACATCATCAGCGAGACCTACTGGGACATGGACCGCTACCTCAAGGTGAACGAGCGCGAGAACATCAGCGCGCTCATGATCGCCGGCGGCTGGGTGGAAGGGCTGTACATCGCCACGCAGGTGGCGGGCTCCAATCCGGCACCGGAGCTCCTGCAGCGCATCGCCGAGCAGAAGCTCTCGCTCAACGACCTGCTGGCGCTGCTCGAGACCTATGGCGATGAGCCCACGCTGGTCGGCGTGCGCGACGACCTCAAGGCCATCAACGCCCTCTATGCCGATGTGCAGGTCGGTGGCGGCGAGGTCACGGCCAAGCAGGAGAATGGCGTCACCGTCCTAGGCGCGGCCGGCGGCACGGCCACCTTGTCCTCAGCCCAGCTGAAGGCCATCACGGAGAAGACCGCCGCCATCCGCAACAACTACATCAACTGACCGCCGCCATGCTCCGCCAAGCCATCGCTACCGCCCTGCTGGCCTCCGGTCTGCTGCTCATCGCCGACCCGGCGCAGGCCCAGTGCAAATCGTTCGCGAAGAACAAATGCGTGCCAGGGCTGCTGCCGTACAAGTTCAACGAGACCTTCAACGGGGCGCAGCTCGCCCCCGGCGAGGAAGCCGAGGTGGCCCTCACCTTCTTCAGCGGCCAGGAGTACCGCGTGATGGTGTGCGTTCACCAGATCCTCGGCGACGTGAACTGGAAGCTCGTTGATCAGAACAACAAGATCGTCTTCGAGAGCCTGGCCGACGAGCCCAAGACCCATTTCGATTTCAAGGCCGCGAGCACCACGCAGCTGCGCGCGGTGGTGTGGGTGCCCAGCAAGCCGAAGAGTGAGCTGGTCCACACTGGCTGCGTGGCCATCATGGTGGGCTTCAAGGAATGACCGCATCAGCCGTCGTCGCCGGCCCGTGAGCCAGCGGCGCGCATGGGGAGCCCGGGCCGTAACCCGGGCTCCTCAGTTACCGGACCTCGACACGGCTCTTGCGCTCCAGATCGGTGAGCGCTTGGAACCGGAAGGTGCGGAAATCGGCATCGCCCCCGGCCAGCTTCAATTCCATTCGCGCGCGCCCGAATTCGCGGCCATCCTGATCGAAGGCCACGGCCGTGAGGGGGCCATCGAAATCCATTCCTGCGATCAGGTAGAGCACCAGCTGGTTGTCGCGGCCGGCACTGTCCGCCTGAACCACGGTCTTCCCCAAGCTCAGCCCCTTGGCCTTCAGCTCATCGGATAATCGCACATCGATGCTCCAGCTCTTCTCCACCCCGGTGGTTACGCCCTCGATCACCTCCGTGGCCGCTGCTCCGGCCAGCTCACCGCCTTTGTTTAAGGCGCTGCGCGTGCCTTCCGAGACGCGGTTGCAGGCCATCAGGGCCACTGCGGCCCACCCGATCCACGAGCCTCTCATCGCACCACGAATCGGGCGGTGCGCGCGCCGCCGGAGTGCGTGACGCGCAGGAAGTAGGCGCCCGAATTCAAGCCTTGCACGGGCAGGGGGAAGCGATGGGTGCCTGCCGGCAGCAGGCCCTCGTGCACGAGGGCCACGTTGCGCCCGGTCATGTCAACCACTTCAGCGCGCACTTTGCCAGCGGCTTCCACGTTGATCACGGCCTGTCCATTCCCTTCCACCGGGTTGGGCACCACGAGAAGGCCATTGGCTGCCGGCAGCAGTTCATCGACCCCCACGGGCATGCCGTTCAGGTTGATGTCGTCGAGGTAGATGTTGTTGCCGCCATCGCTCTCGAACTCGAACTTGAAGCGGAAGTTGGCCACGGCATTGGTGCTGGCCGAGATGTTCGTGACCTCTGCATAGCCCCATTGCTCGGGGCCCGTTGGGATGAAGCTGCTGGTGGTTATGCCCGCCGTGGGCAGGGTGGTGGTGCCGCGCATGATCCTCCGAAGGGACCAGCTGGTGCCGCAGTTGGTGCTGGTGTAGAGGTAGAGCACATCGTCGCTGGCGCTCGTGCGACGGGCGTAGGCGTACCGGAACGAGAGCGTGATCTGCGTGGCCCCCGTGAGGTCATAGGTTCGCGAGAGGAGCCCATCGATGCGGCCATCCATCGCGGTGGTGTTCACGATGCGAGTGCTCTTGCCGCCGGTGTAGGCCGCAGCGGTGGTCACGGTCCAGGTGTTGTCGTTTTGCGGGTTCTCCACCATCCATTCCGGCGGGGCGAAGCCGCTGAGGGCCTCGAAGCCCTCGCTGAAGGGCGCCATGGTGCCGGGTACCGGAAGCACGGTGATGTACTCTGTTTGCGTGCTGGTCTGGCTGCTGGAGCCATCGCTGGCCGTGAGGCTCACGGTGTAATTGCCCGGCGCGTTGTAGGTGACGGTGGGCGATGCCGCGGTTGAGCTGGCGGGGCTGCCGCCGGCGAAGGTCCAATTGCGCGAGGTGACGCTGTTGTAGCTCTCATCAGTGAAGGTCACCGAGCCGCCCTGGCAGATTACCCGGCGGTTCGCGCTGAAGGCGGCGGCGCAGAGCACATCAGGCTGATTCACCCCGGTGGCGGTGAGGTTGCTGGCGGTGATGAGCTGGTTGCGCTGGGCGGTGCTGGCGGTGAGTGCGGCCACCATGCGCGTCTTCTGGCCCTGCGTGAACATCTTGGAGCAGTAGGAGTACTCCATGAAGTTCTCCACGTTGTCGAGCGATCCGCAGGTGGTGCCGCTCAGGTTGCAGGTGGTCCACCCGATGGTGTTCGGGGTGTCGGCGACGCCATCGTCGGTGTAGCAGTTGCTGGCCACGCCGGGCGTGTTGCTCCCGCCCCAGGTGTGCTCCAGGTTGATCCAATGGCCCACTTCATGGGTGAGCGCGCGGCTGCGAGAAGGGCTGCCCGTGCCAATGGCCCCTACATAGGTGTGGTTCATCACGATGCCATCGGCCGCGCCGAAGAGCGCGGCTCCGCCGGGCGTGAGGGTGTAGCCGGCCGCGCCATCGGCGTTGGCGCAGACCCATACGTTCAGGTACTTGTTGCGCGGCCATTGG
>CAZJTB010000289.1:0-2655 GCA_964548485.1 uncultured Chryseobacterium sp.
CAAGGGCCAGAGCATCGCCGATGTGCTGGACATGCCCGTGGAAGAGGCGGCGGCCGTCTTCAGCGACATCCCGCAGATCAATCAGAAGCTGCGCACGCTGCTCGATGTGGGCCTGGGGTACGTGAAGCTGGGCCAGAGCAGCACCACGCTCAGCGGCGGCGAGGCCCAGCGCATCAAGCTGGCCACCGAGCTCACCAAGAAGGGCACGGGCAACACCTTCTACATCCTCGACGAGCCCACCACCGGACTCCACTTCGATGACGTGAAGCAGCTCATCGCCGTGCTGCAACGACTGGTTGACCAGGGCAACACCGTGCTGGTGATCGAGCACAACCTAGACATCATCAAGGTGGCCGACCATGTGATCGATATGGGGCCCGAGGGCGGGGCCGGCGGCGGCATGATCGTGGCGCGCGGAACGCCCGAGGAGGTGGTGCTGATGGGGCGCGGCCACACCTGGCCCTACCTCAAGCACGAGCTGCGATTCTAGCGTTTATCGCGGGCGGCCGTTGAAAACCACGCGGCTCTCATCCGCTGCGGCGCCTCGAAGCGGCCCTTCCTTCGCGCCCTCCACAGCATCCCATCCATGAAGAAGACCCCGCAGCAGGACCCCGAGAGCGAGCGCAGGATACAGCGCGCCTTCAAGCGCAAGGGCTGGAACGAGGTGAAGGCCAACGACAGCTGGGCGATCTTCAAGATCATGAGCGAGTTCGTCGAGGGCTTCGAGGCCATGCAGCGCATCCGCCCCTGCGTGAGCATCTTCGGCAGCGCGCGCACCAAGCCCGACGCGCACGAGTACAAGCTGGCCGAGGAGATCGCCTTCCAGCTCACGGGCCACGGCTATGGCGTCATCACCGGCGGCGGGCCGGGCATCATGGAGGCCGCCAACAAGGGCGCGCAGCGCGGCGGCGGCACCAGCGTGGGCCTCAACATCGAGCTGCCCTTCGAGCAATCATCCAACCCTTACGTGGACAAGGAGAAGAGCCTGCACTTCGACTACTTCTTCGTGCGTAAGGTGATGTTCACCAAGTACTCGCAGGGCTTCATCGTGCTGCCCGGCGGCTTCGGCACCCTCGACGAGCTCTTCGAGGCGCTCACGCTCATCCAGACGCAGAAGATCGCGCGCTTCCCCATCATACTCGTGGGCAGCCGCTACTGGCAGGGCATGCTCGATTGGATCAAGCAGACCATGGGCGAGCGGCACGCGTACATCAACCCGGAGGATCTTGATCTGATCAACGTGGTGGACAAGCCGGCTGATGCCGTTGGCGCGATCAACGCGTTCTACAGCAAGTACCTGCTGAAGCCGAACTTCTGAGCCGGCCGCGCGGCTTGTTCAACAGGCTGCTGTTGGAATAAGGCCCGACGCGCCAGCCATGCGCGCGAACGGCCCCGGATACTTTTGGTCGCGAGCCTGCAGCATCCAACGCACGCTCACCATCGCCACCATGGTGAATCAACTCGTTCTTCTGTTCAACGTCCTCGGCATCCTCATCATCAACGCGTTCACCGGCACGCCGCTGGGCATCACGCAGAACATACCGGCCACCATGGTACCGGGCAGCGAGGTGAAGGTGACCGTGACCGTGGAGAAGGGCGACCTCACCGGCTTCGCCAAGCTCCAGATCGACCTGCCTGAGGGGCTGACCGCCACCGCGATCGAGACCAAGGGCGCCTCCTTCACCTTCGCCGACGGCAAGGCCAAGTTCATCTGGATGTCGCTGCCCGCCTCGCCCTCCTTCAAGGTCAGCTATACCCTGGCCGCAGCAGCGGGCGCATCGGGCGTGAAGCGCATCAACGGCCGCTTCTCCTACATCGAGGACAACGAGCGCAAGGTGCACGAGATCGCGCCGGTCACCGTTGACCTCGGCGCCCCCGGCCAGGTGGCAGCGGTGCAGGAGACCATCACCGAAGAGCCTTCGAGCAACGACCTCGTGAGCGCAGCAGGCGCCGCCCCGGTGGGCAAGGTCACCATCGCGGTGATCGACAATGCCAGCGGCGTGGCGCCGATGCAAGGCGCTGGCGGCGTAGGCGGGCAGCGGGTGATCACCCCGGTGACGGAGAAGGAGATGCTCGTGGAGGTGACCGTGAACAAGGGCAGCATCCGTGGCTTCGGGAAGCTCCAGGAGATCATCCCGGCAGGCTTCACCGCCATCGAGAAGAACAGCGCCGAGGCCATCTTCACCACGCAGGACCGCATCGTGAAGTTCGTGTGGCTGAACCTGCCCGCCAGCAACGAGGTGAAAGTGACCTACAAGCTGCGCGCGAACGAGAAGCCCGATGGCGAGTACAGCATCGACGGTGATTTCGGGTACCTCCTGAACGACGAGACCCAGAAGGCCGTGCTCGGCACCAGCAAGTTCTTCATCGGCTCGCGCGCCTTCGAGCTCATGGCCGCCGATGCGAGCAAGCTCAACCAGGACCCGAACAACGATCCATCGCTCGCCCTGAAGGTGAAGGCCGATGAGGAGCGCAAAGCGCGCGAAGAAGCCGAGCGCAAAGCGCGTGAAGCCGCAGAGGCGCAGGCCCGCCAGCAGAAAGAGGCGGCGCGCGAGAAGCCCGTTACCGCGCAGCGCATCCCCGCGCCCGAGAAGGGCATCACCTACAAGGTGCAGATCACGGCCGCGCACCGCGAAGTGGGCAAGGCCTACTTCA
>CAZJTB010000289.1:2755-4263 GCA_964548485.1 uncultured Chryseobacterium sp.
CGCTACAACTTCCTGCCCCTGGTGCGCAAGGAGCGCGTGGTGGAGCCCTACATCAACTTCGGCTTCGAGAGCGTCGAGTTCCTCACCAAGACCGACCGCTACGACGCGCAGGGGCGCATGTATCACTACTGGTCCGACGGCACCATCCGCGACCTCGCCGAGGATGCCCCCAACGCCGCGCAGGCCGTGGAGATCGCGCGCGATTACACCTACGAGACCGATGTGCGCGAACTGAATGCCGATGGGTTCGGCAAGTACCGCGAGCAGACCTTCGCCATCCCCGTGGGCGTGGGCGCGCGCATGGACATCGGGCATGGCTTCGACCTGCGGGTGGGCGCCACCATGCACTTCACCCTCACGGACTACATCGATGGCGTGACGGACAAGAGCATCGGCGACCGCCAGGGCAAGGCCGGCAACGACCGATTCCTCTACAGCAGCGTGAGCCTGGGCTACACCATCCCCATGGCGCGCAAGCCGAAGAAGACCCGCTTCCAGACGCCGCTGAGCCCCGAAGAGCTCGACGCCATCGTGATGAACGAGGACGAGGACGGCGACGGCGTGAAGGACTTCCATGACCTCTGCCCCGGCACCCCGCCCGGCGTGAAGGTGGATGGCAAGGGCTGCCCCCTCGATGGCGATGGCGACGGCGTGCCCGACGACCGCGACGATGAGCTGAACTCCGCGCCCGGCGCGCTGGTGGATGGTCGCGGCGTGACCCTCACCGACGACCGCATCCTGAAATCGTGGCTCGCGTGGAAGGACAGCGGCAACGTGAATATCGTGGCCTCGCGCGTGGAGAGCTTCGGCCCGGCGCGGCCCGCCAAGGCGCCTGCCAAGCGCGTGTACGTGGTGAAGGTGGGCACGCACACCGAGGGCATCAGCGAGGAGATGATCCAGAAGATCCTGAGCATCCCCGATGTGCGCACCATCGAGAAGGGCGACACCACCTACTACGTGGTGGGCAACTTCGACGCCATCCCCGAGGCCCTGCGCCGCGAGCTGGAGCTGAAGGGCATGGGCATCCAGAGCGTGGTGATGGCCGAGGAGGATGGCCGCCTGATCGATGTGAGCAAGGAGACCGCCGCCGAGCGCGCCAAGATGGTGGGCATGGGCGCCGGTGACGACAGCCGCGACGTGATCATCCGTGTGCAGCTGGGCGCCTTCCGCAACAAGCTCTCGAAGAACATCTTCGCCAACATCAAGGACCTGGTGGTGATCCAGGGCGATGACGGGCTCACGCGCTACTACACCGGCTCGTTCAAGCAGGTGAACCCGGCGGCCAACCACCGCGTGCAGATGCTCCTGAACGGATTCGAGGGCGCATTCCTCGTGGCCTTCCGGGAGGGCAAGCGCGTGAGCATGAAGGAGGCCGGGGCCAGCCTCACCGGGAAAGAGGACCTGCGCACGCGCCCAACGCCCGGCAGCGTGGCCCGCGACAAGGTGCGCTACCGCGTGCAGGTGGCCACCTTCGCCGGCAACGTGCCCATGGAGATGATGGACAAGCT
>CAZJTB010000290.1:0-4243 GCA_964548485.1 uncultured Chryseobacterium sp.
AGGACATGACGCGCACCCTCGCCTTCACCGCGCTGGTGGTGGCCAACATCGCCCTCACCCTCGTCAACCGCTCCTTCCAGCATTCGGTGCTCAGCACCCTGCGCTACCCGAATCCGCTGCTGCGCGGCATCCTCGCCGCCACGGTGGTCATGCTGCTGCTGCTCCTCTACGTGCCGCTGCTCCGCGACTTCTTCCAGCTCGCCTCGCCCGGCATCGGGCACCTTGCCATCGCCACCGGCACGGGCCTGGCGAGCGTGCTGTGGTACGAAGGGGTGAAGGCGTGGAAGCGAGCGAGGGAATGATCAATGGCCAATCAATGACCAATGTCCAAGTGGCTCATCCCGGCAATTGGAGATTGGAAATTGGATGTTGATCATTTGGTGTTCTCCCGAGAGCCAAGAACCTTGATGCCTTGTGACTTAACACTTGTGACTTGAGCCTTGCTTTGGGCGTGCCCCTCTCCCACCGCGCATTGCCCGCGCACGGGTCGGGTCATCCGCTGTAGCGCCCTCGGCTCTGCGGGTGTGGCTCCGGCTCCGGTCGCTTCCGCTGGTCGCGTCCTCTCTCGGGCCACACCGGCGCATCGCCATCGGTCGGCTGCCGCTCCTGCCCCTCACGCGGGGCCGTCCAACATCGACTTACACTCTGTATCACAAGAGGATGGCTTGCACTTGCTTCATGATCGGTAGTTTCACGGCCCATGCCCCTCACCCCCTACCACGCCAAGTACTTCGCCCACGAGATCACCCGCCTTGGTGGCTCAGGGGTGGACCGATTGGGCCGGTCGTTGTTCGATGCCTCGGTGCAACTGCAGCCCCACCAGATCGACGCCGCCCTCTTCGCGCTGAAGTCTCCCCTCGAGAAAGGCGTTATCCTAGCCGATGAAGTAGGCTTGGGCAAGACCATCGAGGCTGGGCTGGTCATGTGCCAGCTATGGGCCGAGAAGAAGCGGCGCATCCTGGTCATCTGCCCGGCGGCCTTGCGCAAGCAATGGGAGGCGGAACTGATCGACAAGTTCAACCTGCCCGCACGGGTGCTGGACGCGCGCAGCTACCGGGTGCTGAAAAGCGAGGGCACCACCGAGCCCTTCCTGGCCGAACAAGTGGTGATCTGCTCCTTCCACTATGCCAGTCGCAAGGCTGCCGAGCTGCAGGCCGTGCCCTGGGACCTGGTGGTGATCGACGAGGCGCACAAGCTGCGCAACGCCTACCGGGAGAGTGCCACCATGGCCAATAACCTGCGCACCGCGCTGGCCGACCGCAAGAAACTGCTGCTCACCGCCACGCCGTTGCAGAACTCCCTGCTGGAGCTGTACGGCCTCAGCACGCTCATCGACGAGAACCTGTTCGGCGACCTGCCTTCGTTCAAGACCCAATACGCCAGTGCTCAATCAGACCTGGGCCAGTTGCGCGAACGCCTTCAACCCTTCGTGAAGCGCACCCTGCGCAGCCAAGTGCTGGAGTACATCGCCTACACGGAGCGCAAGCTCATCACCAAGAAATTCACGCCTACGGACGAGGAGCACCGGCTCTACGAAGCCGTGAGCGGCTACCTGCAACGGCCAGGCAATTACGCCCTGCCCAAGGGACAGCGCCACCTGATCGTGCTACTGGTGCGCAAGGTGCTAGCCAGCAGCGCCCGCGCTGTGGCCGGTACGCTGGCCGTGCTGCGCGACCGGCTGCAACGGATGCTCGATGAGCTGCCTGTGGAACATGACTTGGTGGACCGCCTGATCAACGACGAGGAATTGGGCGATGAACTCATCGCCGAGCTGCTGGAGGACCAGGAGGATGCGGACATCGAGGACGGCACCGAGGAGGAGGAGAACGGCGAAGCCCCCATCGACCGCGCCAAGCTGAAGGCCGAGATCGAGGAGCTGGACACCTGCATCCGCTGGGCCAACAGCATCGGGGTGGACACCAAGACGCGTGCCCTGCTCCAGGCTCTGCAAGTGGGCTTCGATCAGATGAACGACATGGGCGCGCGGCCCAAGGCGGTGATCTTTACGGAAAGCCGCCGCACCCAGCTCTTCCTGAAGGACTTCCTGGAAGGGAACGGCCACGCCGGGCAGGTGCTCACCTTCAACGGTACCAACCGCGAGCCGGAAAGCACCGTGCTGATGGAGCGCTGGCGCGGAACGCACGATACCGCCAGCCGCGATGTGGATGTGCGCAGTGCCATCCTCGATGCCTTCAAGAGCGAACGGAAGATCCTGATCGCCACGGAGGCCGCCGCCGAAGGGCTCAACCTGCAGTTCTGTTCGCTGGTCATCAACTACGACCTGCCCTGGAACCCGCAACGCATCGAACAGCGCATCGGTCGCTGCCACCGCTTCGGGCAGGAGTTCGATGTGGTGGTCATCAACTTCCTCAACGCGCGCAACGAGGCCGACCAGCGCGTGTATGAACTGCTGGAGCACAAGTTCAACCTGTTCAACGGCGTGTTCGGTGCCAGCGACAGCGTGCTGGGCAGCATCGAGGGCGCCGTCGACTTCGAGCGGCGCGTGCTGGACATCTACCAGAGCTGCCGCACGCAGGAGGAGATCCAGAAGGCCTTCGCAGCCCTGCGCAAGGATGTGGAGGAGAGCATCGCCCGGCGCATGGCCCGCACCGAGGAATTGCTGGTGGAGCACTTCGATGAGGATGTGCACGCCCGCCTGAAGCTGGACCTGCAGCACGCCCAGCAGCGGCTGGATGCCATCACCCGCCAGTTCTGGGGCCTCACGCGCTGGGCATTGGACAGCGATGCCACCTTCGAGGAGCAGGCCCTCAGCTTCCACCTGCTGCGCTCACCGGCCAACGGGGTGCCCGTGGGCCACTACCAATTGATCCGTAAGGACCAGGAGCCGCCGCGCGGTTACCGCACCTACCGCATGGGCCACCCGCTGGGCGAGCACGTCATTGCCCACGGCAAGGCAGCGCCCACACCGGTACGCGAACTGGTCTTCGACTACAGCCACCACGGGGCGCGCATCTCCCTGGTGGAGCAACTGAAGGGCCAGCGCGGCTACCTGCTGCTGCAACGCCTGCGGGTGAAGAGCGCCGAGGAGGAGGACCACCTGCTCTTTACCGCCTGCACCGATGATGGGCAGGCGCTGGACCAGGAGACCTGCGCCAAGCTCTTCCTCTGCGGCGGCCGGGTGGAACAGGGCACCGCAATGCCCACCGATACCGACCAACGCCTGCAGGCCGATGCCATGCAGCTGGTGCGCGCCACGCTGGACCGCATCATGGAGGCCAACAACAAGCACTTCCAGGAAGCACGCGAGAAGCTGCACCAGTGGGCGCGCGACATGGAGAAGAGCGCCGAGCGCGAACTGGACGAGGCCAAGGCCAAGATCCGCGAGCTGGAGCGCAAAGCCCGCCAAGCCGGTACCATGGCCGAACAACGCGCCGCCGAGCAGGAGATCGCCACGTGGGAGAAACGGAAGCGCGACCTTCGCCAGCGCATCTTCCAGGTGGAGGACGAGATCGCCCAGAAGCGGGACCGCCTCATCCAAGCCCTGGTGCAGAAGATGCAGCAGACCAGCCAGACCGAAACGCTCTTCGCCATCCGGTGGAGGGTGGTGTAGCCACCGGCCCGGACCCGTTCAGTAGTTTTGACCAACAACCCCGATACCTTCAGCAACACCAACGCATCGGCCCCGAAGCCCATGAGGTACGAGTTGACCATACACGATGCGGTGGAGGCCAAGGGCACCATCGACCTGGGCCGCCTGGCCCGCATCGCGCATGGCATCACCAAGGTGGCCGATGGTGCCCTGCAGTTGCGCCTGCGGGGCCTCAGCTTCGGCCCAGGGCGCCCGTCCAAGGAGAAAATGGCCTTGGAAGAGGCCATGCGCATCACCCTCGTGGGTATGCGGGAAGGCAGCACCGTGCTCGATATCGAATGCGCCACCTTCGAAGAGACCCTGCCAATCATCCAATTGGATGCCTTCCGCTCCGAAGACCAGTCCGCCCTGAAGCACACCACGCCGATGGGCCTCTTCATCGAGACCTATCACATCGCTCTGGATCCCGATGGCCGCAAGGACCTGCTGGACCGCAACCTGTTGAAGGAACTCCGCGATTTCCGCAAGGCGTTCCGCGGTCCGAATGAGCGCATGACCATCGCGAACCGTGGCAGCGTGCGCAAGCTGGAACTGGACGAGCAGGCCTTCCAGCGCATCCACGACCTGGAAGTGACCATACCGGCACCATCGCTCGTGGTGATCAACGGTCACTTGAACATGATCCGCCACAGC
>CAZJTB010000291.1:0-3817 GCA_964548485.1 uncultured Chryseobacterium sp.
CGCAGGGCGAACTCCAACTGCCGGTTGGCTTCCTCGAGCTTCCTGGTGTAAGCCTCACGCTCCTGCTCGCGTTGGATCTCGGCGAATGCCTCTTCCACGGCCCTGGCCAGCTGGTCGTTCACCCAGGGCTTCGCGAAGTACTTGGTGACGCCGCCATTGTTCACCGCATCGATGATGGCTTCCAGGTCGCTGTAGGCCGTCACCAGCATGCGGCGCACTTCTGGGAAGCGCTCCTTCACCAAGGTGAGCAGTTCCGAGCCGGTCGTGGCCGGCATGCGCTGGTCGGCGATGAGCACGTGCACCCGCTGGGTGGAGAGCAGCGCCCAGGCCTCGTGGAGGTCGGCCGCCAGCAGCACGTGCATCCGGTGTCGGAAGGCCGCCTGGAAAGCCTGCCGGTTGCCGGCATCGTCATCGACGAAGAGCACCGTGGCCATGGCGGCGGGTTCGGGCGTGCGAGCTAATGCGTTCAAAAGCCGTCGGGTTGGACCGCCTCTTACGGAGGGCGCTCGGATAGGTTCGTCGAAAAGCGATGTTGATAACTTGTTCATAAGTCAAGGTTGACTAGATTCGCCCCTGATTGGACATCTTGGACAACGCTCTCCTGACCAACCCATGAATTCCTTGCTCGAAGCGCTCAACGGCGCTTCGGCAGCGGACCCGGACACCTTCCGGCCCGTGTTCTTCCGCCTGGCCGCTCCCGACGACCGAGCCCGGCTCGAAGACCTGCTGAAGCGCGAACCACGCCTGACGGTGCATGACATGCTCATGCCCCAGGTGCGCGAGCTGGTGAAGGCCTTGAACCCTTCCGAGAAGCTCACCTCGGGCGACCTGGATGCCGCTGCCAAGGCCCATCTCGGAGGCACGGACCCGATGGCCTATGGCACCTGGGTGCATTACCCCTGGAGCCATCGCCTGGTGCACCTGCTCGACGAGGCCGAATTCGCCCTGGTGCGCACCGACCGCAACCGGAACAAGATCACCAGCGAGGAACAGGCCGTGCTGGCCACCAAGCGCATCGGCATCATCGGCTTGAGCGTAGGGCAGAGCGCCGCGCTCACGCTGGCCTTGGAGCGGGGGTTCGGCGAGCTCCGCATCGCCGACTTCGACACCCTGGACCTGAGCAACCTGAACCGCATCCGGAGCGGCGTGCATCATCTGGGCATGCGCAAAACGGTGAACGTGGCGCGGGAGATCGCCGAGATCGACCCCTACCTGAAGGTGACGTGCTGGCATGAGGGCATAACCGAATCCAACCTCGATGCCTTCCTGACCGAAGGCGGGAGGCTCGACCTGCTTATCGAGGAGTGCGACAGCGTGGGGATCAAGATCCTCGCGCGGCAGCGCGCACGTGCCCTCCGCATCCCGGTCATCATGGACACCAGCGACCGCGGGCTGCTCGACATCGAGCGTTTCGACCTTGAGCCGGAAAGGCCTCTGCTGCATGGCACCATGGAGCACCTGGACATCTCGCTCGCCATGCGGGCCACCACGGCCGAAGAGAAGCTGCCGTTCGTGCTCCCCCTCATCGGCCTGGAGAACCTGAGCCCCCGGATGAAGGCCAGCATGCTGGAGATCGAAAGCACCGTGACCAGCTGGCCTCAGCTGGCCAGCGCGGTCGCTTACGGCGGCGGGATCGGCGCGCAGATGAGCCGTCGCATCCTCTTGGGCGAGGAGCTCCCGAGCGGCCGGTGGTGGCTCGACCCAGACGAGGCCGTGAAGCCGATTCAAGCGGCCGAAGCCATTGGCAGGGACCACGAATCGGTTTCGACCCCAGCCCGACCGGGGAACCGTGGCACCTCCGCCTCGTCGAGCCCAACGGTCGTGTCCCGATCCATCGGTGATGCCCGGGTCCCGATGACAGCAGAGGAGGCACGCCAGCTGGCGCTCGCGGGCAGCCTGGCGCCTTCCGGCGGCAACTGCCAACCGTGGCGATTCATGCACACCGGCGGCAGGCTATTGGTCCATTTGGACCGCGAACGCGCGCAGAGCGCCTTGGATCCCGGTTGGCGGTACGCCTACCTCGCACTCGGTGCCTGCATCGAGAACATCGCGCTGGCGGCGATCCAATGCGGGCTTCTCGTGGACATCTCGCGCCATGAGGCACGCTCCGACGACCTGATCGCCACCGTGGAGCTGCTGGAACGCGCCCCCGCTGGCGCAGGCGATGCCCAGGAGCTGCGGCTGGCCAGGGCCATCCCGGCACGCTGCACGAACCGCAAGGATTCACGGACGCAGGACCTGACCGATGCCGAAGCGGAAGCGCTGGCCTCCGTGCTGCACGGTGATGCCGGCATCGCGCTCCGCATCATCCGCGACCGGAAGGCCATCGACCGCATCGGCAACCTCTGCGGCAGGGCCGAGCGCATCCGGGCCCTGAACTCCGTTTGCCACCATGACATGTTCGTGAAGGAGATGCGCTGGACCAAAGAGGAAGCTGAGCGCACGGCGGATGGCATCGACATCGATACGCTCGAGCTTTCCCTCACCGACCGGGTGGGCCTGCGGGTGGCGTCCGATCCAAGCGCCATGAAGCTGCTTCGGTCATGGGGCACAGGGAGGGCCATCGAGAAGCTCACCGCGAAAGGCGTTCGGGCGTCCGCCGCCTTGGCCATCCTGACCGCTGCGGACCTCAGCATCCACCATGCTTTCGAGGCCGGGAGGGCCCTTGAGCGGTTCTGGTTGCAGGCCACCGCGGAGGGGCTGCTGGCGCATCCGGTCGGCGCCCCCATCTTCATGGGTATCCATGGCCGGTGGGATGAGCGTGGGATACTGACCGGCCAAGAGCATCAGGAGGCCGATGCCATCCTCAAGGAGCTCATCGAAATCGCTGGACTGGACCGGGGCGAACCGATCTTCATGCTGCGGCTCGGCCGCGCGGGGAACCCGACGCGCAGAAGCCTTCGGAGACCCCTCGATGAACTGTTCGAAACCAAGGAATCGCTCATACATGCCTGAATATGGAGAAGAACGCGATCACCATCACCGCATTCAAGGCTGTGGACCGACCGGACCTCTGCGCCAGGTATGCCGAAGAGCACCGTGCCATCCTGGAGGAATTCGGGGTCTCCGAGGTGGTCAAGCCGAATGAGGACTGGATGCATTCGGAGGATTGCGTGGTGATCCTCGCGGAGCACGATGAATTGGGCTACGTGGGCGGCATCCGAGTGCAGAAAGGCGGACCCGGCAATCCCCTTCCCATGGAATCCTCCATGGGCATCCATGCCCACCAATTCATCGATCTGATGGCGAAGGACGACCAGAAGCCCTGCGCGGAGGTCTGCGGGCTGTGGAACGCGCATCGCTTCGCGGGCAAAGGGCTGCCCCTGGTGCTCAGCATGGCGGCCGTCTCGGTCGCCAACCAGGCAGGGCTGGGGGTGCTTTACTGCTTCGTGGCGCATTACACGCTCCGCCATGCCTTGAAGGTGGGCTTCCAGATCATGGAGGATTTCGGCGATGGGGGCGCGATCAGCTATCCGATCCCGCGCATCAAGTCGTTCGCCATGGTCATCCCGGACGCCATCGTTCTTGAAACAGCGCCTGAACGCTACCGAGCACGGATCATCAGCCTCCGATGCAGGCCCGACCAGGACCGCATCGAAGCGCCCGCCGGAGTGCCTTTTGGCTTCCGCTACAGGCTGAGGCTTTCGGGCGACGGCGCTCGACGAGACATCTATGCGGATATCCTCTCGCATTACCAGGAGCTGCGCGCGTGACAAGGGACGAACCCGAATAATGACCGGACCGTAGAAGGGGGCCATGTTGAGGGCCCTCTCCTTGCGATCCACCCTTCTGCTGCTCTTGATGCCCGGTTCAATGG
>CAZJTB010000291.1:3841-4226 GCA_964548485.1 uncultured Chryseobacterium sp.
ACGTCTTCAACGGGTCGGCTTCCACGCGTCCATTGGGCGAGCACCTCGCCATCCTGCCCGATCATCTGCGGTTCGAGGATGCGACGGAGGCCGCCGCTTTCAGCGGCTACGCGTCATCGGAAGCCAGCGTGCCCAATCTGGGCCTGCAGCCGCATGCGCGTTGGGTCAAGTTCAGCATCGTCAACGGATCGCGTGAAGAGGAGGTCCTTCTCTCCGTCCCTTACCCGGAGATCGACCGACTGACAGCCTACGAGCTGACCAGCAGCGGACCACGCATCATCGCCAGGATGGGCCAGGCCGTGCCCTCGTCGGAGACCATGGCCCTCGGAACCGATATGGCATTCGTCCTGCCCCTTCCGCCGGGCGAGCAGGCCGACCTCCTGCT
>CAZJTB010000292.1:0-379 GCA_964548485.1 uncultured Chryseobacterium sp.
GCGCGAGCTTCGCCGTGAGGGCGCGCGCAACCTGGTGCTCGATCTGCGCGGATGCGAGGGACGCGAGATCGCGCTGGCGGAGCTGCTGTTCGCCGCCATTGCGAAGGAGCCGTTCAGGGTCGTCCAGAGCATGTCAACCCGGCCCGGGTCGTGGAAGAACCGCCATGAGCTGGTGGAAGCGCCGGGACCGCACCTCGCCTCCATCGACCGCAATTACCTGCCGGCGCCCAACGGCATGCTCGCCCTCCGGCCCGATGATCCGCGCTTGCAGCCCGTGAGTCCATCCCCTCAGGCCTTCAAGGGTCGGGTATTCGTGGTCGCCGATGGCGGCACGCGCCATGCCGCCGCCGCATTGGCCATACTCGCGAACCGCAGCGGC
>CAZJTB010000292.1:412-4219 GCA_964548485.1 uncultured Chryseobacterium sp.
GGGTACGAATGCCCATGCCTTCACCGGCGGGCACGACCTGCGCGTTACGGCGCCGGGCTGCGGCATACAGGTGAGCGTGCCTCTGGTGCGCTACCTGCCGGAAGGCGTCGCCGCCGGCCCCGATGACCACGGCGAGACTCCGCGCCACGCCGCCCAGCAGCTGCCATGGGCGCTTGCGCGCGGCCGCGATGCCTTGCGCATCGCGCTCATCGAGATGATCCGCGCGCTGCAATAGCCCGGGTCGGCGCTTATCGCGCCAGCAGCGCATCAGTAAGCGATGCCCAGCCGGCGGTAGATGAAGCCCATGAGCCACGCGGGCCCGATGAGGAGGAATTGCAGGTCGGTGAGGAAGCTCGGCTTCTTCCCTTCGATCCGGTGTCCGATGAACTGCCCCACCCAGGCGGAAGCGAAGGCGATGAGGCTGATGGCCCAGAGCGGATAAGGCGCATGGTCCTGCAGGTAGCGCGCCGCCCACAGGCATGCATAGCACCACGCGGCCATGCCCAACGTGAGGGTGATGGAGCGCGGTAGGTAGAAGCCGAGCAGCACCGCGCCCACCACCACCTTGGCCCAGGGAATGCGGCCCAGGTAGGGAAGGTGGTCAGGCGGGATCTCCGCCAGCAGGGCGATGACGCAGAAGAAGATGGTGGGCACGCAGATCCAATGGATGAGCTTGTTGGTGCCGTTCCGATGGCTCTCGCCATACAGGTCGAACCACTGCTGTATGCTACGCTGGGGCATGGCTCAGGTATCGTTCGCTGAGGATGCGCGCATGGTGGAGCATGTGGCCTACGATGATCCACCCCGTGGCCCTTGCCGTGCAGGGCGCGTTGTTCGCGATGCCGCTGCGCATGAGCCGGGCTGCATCGAAGCTCCCGAACAGGGCCTTGGTTGAAGCGCGCTGGGTGCCGGCTTCCGCGAGGAGCTCCGCCAGGCTTCGGTGCTCGGCGGTCGCTTCCGCGGCCCATAGGTCCTCATCGAATCCTGGAAGGGGGGCGCGATCGCCGCGCGCGAAGCACAAGGCGCGGTACGCCATCACGCGCTCGGTATCGATCACATGCTGCACCACCTGCTTCATGCTCCACTTGCCCGGCGCATAGCGATGGCCCTCCAGTTCGGGGGGCACCAGGCCCAGCAGTGCCGCGAATTCAGCCCAGCTTCCTTCGAGCCCTTGGGCCAGGTCCTGCCAGGGGCACGCGTCGATGTAGCGGTGGTAGAAAGGGGCCAACTCATCCGGGCCGGGCCTGCCGTGCGCGTTCATGGAAACGAATGTAGGTCAGCGGCGTGCTTCGCGTTCGGCATCGCCGATGATGGCGGGCGCAGGGATGGCCGCCACCTCCTTCAGCACGAGGATCCAACCGAAGGGGTTCAGCCACCAGCGGCCGCGCGCGCACCAAGGGTCGTGGATGGAGCGGATGCCGATGCCCGCATCATGCCCGGCGGCTTTCCGGTAGGTGCGCCACGTGCGCCGCGCATGCACGCCCATGGTGGCCACGTCGAACCGCTCGATGCCTTTTGAAGCGGCGAAGGCGGCGAAGGCCTGCGCATTCGACCAGGTGCGCCCTCCCGGCAAGGTGGCGGTCGGCACCGGGTGGATCCTATCCGGAGGTATCCCGGCCTGCATCAGGCAATCGCGGGCTTCGTGCGCGAAGCTGGGCCAACCCTCGTCGAGGGCGCCGTTCGCGCGCCGTATGCGAAGGCTGCTCGCCAACCCATGCGCGTTGGCGCCATTGATGCTCAGGTGGCCTGCGAAGATCACGGGCTGCCCATCGGGTGGCGGATTACTGCTGCCTGCCGCTATGCGCAGCACGCTGCACGCGCTCAGGCTGAAGGAGACTGAACCGGCGGATGGGACGGCATCAATCGTGTCCCTTTCACCCGCGATGATGCGCGCCAGGCCGTGCGGCAGCCCATCAATCCGCAGGCGGGCATCACCGGAGATCGGCGGGTCGAACAGCACCTCGAGCGTATCCTGGCAGTGCAGCTGGTAGGTGAATGGCCGGATGGTTCCCGTGGTGTGGAAGCGGTCGTAGCTGCCGCGTCGGAACCACTCGGCCACAGTATCGCAGCCCCCTGCGTACAGCCAGCCCTCCACCACCAGGTCGCGTGCGCCAGACGGCCTGTCCACCGCGAACCATCGGTGCGCGAAGAGCACGAGCAGCAGCCAGGCCGCTGCCAGCAGCAGCAGCGCGCGCTTCGTCCATCGCCAGGCGCGCATCATGCGTCCTCGGATTCAATCGATTCTTTCAGCGCGATCAGCTCCGCGCGCGCCTTGCGGTCGCCGGCCACCAATGCTTGCAGCGCGCCCGCATCGCAGGTGCTCATGGCTTCGCTGCTTCTACCGGCCTCGGCCAGCAGCAGGGCCAGTTGGTAGTACGAGGGCACGTGTTCCGGTCGATCGCCAAGGAGCCCTTCCAGTTGGTCAATGGCCTCGTCCATGCGACCAAGCCGTTTGAGCTCAAGCGCGATGGCATAACGCAGGAATGCGTCGCCGGGCTCTTCGGCAAGCCAGGCCTGCAATTGCGCGAGCCGCTCAGCGTTCATGGCGCGAAAGGAAGCGGCGGGTGCAGGAATAGGCCGGGAAGGCCGCAGCCATGATGGCCATGCGGCCCTGAGCATGGCGGCAAGCAGAAGTCGGAATCACCAGGCGCATCGGAGCGGGCGAATCTAGACCGCTGGGCAAGGCTGCTGCGCGCCATCGGGATGACAGCCGGTCCACGCGTCGCGATTGGTTCCTGCCGGCCATGGCCGCAGCAGGCGGCAGGGTATCTTCGCCCGCTTCGCATGAAACGCTGGATCTCCCTCCTGGCGCCGGTGGTGGTGGCGGTGCTGCTCCTGCTGCTGGGCTGGGCCTGGCTCAGGGCCTTTACACGGCACGATGCCGTGATGCGCGTGCCCGACCTGGCGGGGGCAAGCTTCGCGGAGGCTGAAGCGCTTCTGGCCAAGCGCGACCTGGTGGCGATGGTGATCGACAGCGTTTTCGTGGAGAACAAGCCCAAAGGCTCGGTGGTGGATCAGGACCCCGACGCGGGCATGGAAGTGAAGCCGGGCCGGAAGATTTACCTCGTGCTCAATGCCAGCCAGCCGAAGATGATCGACATGCCCAAGCTGGTGGACCTGAGCAAGCGCCAGGCCCTGAGCGTGCTGGAGATCCTCGGCCTGCGCGTGAAAGAGCTGCAGTACAGGCCCGACCCCTGCACCGATTGCGTCATCGCGCAGCTCTACAAGGGGCAGCCCATCGCACCCGACGAGCGCATCCGGCGCGGGGAGGCCATCACCCTGGTGCTTGGCGCCGGGGAGAAGGGTGAGCGGGTGCCCGTGCCCGAGCTGGTAGGCCTCACCCGGAGCGATGTGCAGCTGGTGCTGAACATGGCCTCGTTGAACCTGGGCGTGGTGGTGGAGTGCCAGGGCTGCAATACCGCCGCCGATTCAGCGTTCGCGCGGGTGCGCCGGCAAAGCCCATCGGCCGGGGCCAACAACCGCATCGCACTGGGAAGCGCAATCGACCTTTGGCTCACCGCGGATACCACCGGCCTCAGGCCTGTGAGCGGATGGAACGATCCGGCGCGCTATGCCACACCAGACAGCTTATGAGGACCTGCCACCGATTCCTTCTCCTCGCGGTGTTCACCGCCTCGGCCCAGTGCATGCGCGGCCAGGGCGAGGTGCTCACCCCCCTCAGTGCCCGTCCGGTGCCTGAGGCCTTGGAGGCCCTGCGCAAGGCCAATGGGCCACGCATGCACTTCATCTATCAGAACCTGCCGCAGTCGCTGCCCGTGCAGGACGATTTCTCCATCAATCGCACCC
>CAZJTB010000293.1:0-4213 GCA_964548485.1 uncultured Chryseobacterium sp.
AGGCCCGCATGCGCAAGATCGCCGAGGAGGTGCTCGCCGACCTGGACAAGGAGACAGTGGATATGCGCCCCAACTTCGACGACACCCTGGAGGAGCCCAGCGTGATGCCCACCAAGATCCCCCAGCTGCTGGTGAACGGCGCCGCCGGCATCGCCGTAGGCATGGCCACCAACATGGCCCCGCACAACCTCAGCGAGGTGTGCGACGGCATCGTGGCCTACATCGACAACAAGGACATCGACACCGATGGCCTGATGCAGCACATCAAGGGCCCCGACTTCCCAACGGGGGGCGTCATCTACGGCACGCAGGGCATCCGCGAGGCCTATGAGACCGGCCGCGGCCGTATCATCCTGCGCGGCAAGACCCATGTGGAGGAGGACCCCAAGACGGGCCGCGAGACCATCGTGTGCACCGAGATCCCCTACCAGGTGAACAAGGCCGAGAAGCTCCACAAGGGCGTGGCCGAGCTGGTCACCGAGAAGCGCGTAGAGGGCATCAGCGATGTGAACGACTACAGCGACCGCGACGGCATCCGCCTGGAGTACGAGGTGAAGCGCGATGCCATGAGCAGCGTGGTGCTCAACCAGTTGTACAAGCACAGCGAGTTGCAGACCAGCTTCAGCGTGAACAACATCGCGCTGGTGCATGGCCGTCCGGTGCTGCTGGGCTTGAAGGCCCTGATCAGCAACTTCGTGGAGCACCGGCATGATGTGGTGGTGCGGCGCACGAAGTTCGACCTGCGCAAGGCCGAGGAGCGCGCCCACATCCTGGAGGGCCTGCTCATTGCTCTGGACCATTTGGATGCCGTGATCGCCCTGATCCGCGCCAGCCAGACGCCCGACGAGGCGCGCGAGGGGCTCATGGGCCAGTTCGGCCTCAGCGAGATCCAGGCGCGCGCCATCCTCGACATGCGCCTGCAGCGCCTCACCGGCCTGGAGCGCGACAAGATCCGCGAGGAGCACGCCGAGCTCATGAAGACCATCGCCTACCTGAAGGAGGTGCTGGCCGATGAGGGCCTGCGGATGAAGATCATCAAGGACGAGACCCTCGAGGTGAAGGAGAAGTACGGCGACAAGCGGCGCACGCAGATCCTGCATGCCAGCGGCGACGTGCGCATCGAGGACCTCATCGCCGATGATGCCGTGGTGGTCACCATCAGCCACCTGGGCTATATCAAGCGCACCAGCCTCAACGAGTTCCGCACCCAGGGCCGGGGAGGCGTGGGCAGCCGCGGCAGCACCACGCGCGACGAGGACTTCCTGGAGCACCTCTTCGTGGCCACCAACCACAACTACCTGCTCGTCTTCACCCAGAAGGGCCGGTGCTACTGGATGCGCGTCTTCGACATCCCCGAGGGCAACCGCCAGAGCAAAGGCCGCGCGATCCAGAACCTGGTGCAGCTGGAGGGCGATGACAAGGTGGTGGCCTACCTCAACGTGAAGGACCTCACCAGTGAGGAATACGTGAACGGCCACTACGTGGTGCTCTGCACCAAGCAGGGCATCATCAAGAAGACCACGCTGGAGGCCTATAGCCGCCCCCGCGTGAGCGGCATCATCGCCGTGGGCATCCGCGAGGGCGATGAGCTGCTGGAGGCCCGCCTAACCACCGGCAAGAGCCACATCATCCTGGCCAGCCGCGATGGGCGCGCCGTGCACTTCCAGGAAGAAGATGTGCGCCCTATGGGCCGCAACGCGAGCGGCGTGCGCGGCATGAACCTCGAAGGCGGCAGCACCGGCAACGAGGTCATCGGCATGATCGCCATCGACGCCAGTGAGCTTGCCACCCGCCAGATCCTGGTGGTGAGCGAGAACGGCTATGGCAAGCGCTCCGCCATCATGGATGAGCATGGCGAGTACGAGTACCGCATGGTCTCGCGCGGCGGCAAGGGCGTGAAGACCATCCAGGTGACCGAGAAGACCGGCAACCTCGTGGCCATCAAGGACGTGCGCGCCGATGACCACCTGATGATCATCACCCGCAACGGCATCACCATCCGCATGGAGCTGAGCGAAATGCGCGTTCAGGGCCGCGCCACCCAGGGCGTGCGGTTGATCGAGTTGCGCAATAGCGACCAGATCGCCTCGGTGGCCAAGGTGGACAGCGACCTGCACGAGGATGAGGACCAGGCGGTCCCGCCAGCCGATGGACCCGTTGATGGCTCTTCAGGCGATGAAGCACCCACCGATGGCACCGATGTTGCCAGCGGCGAACCCGAAGCGTGAACAGCAAGCACCAAAGACCGATGAGAAACACCCTTCTGACCATCACCAGCCTGGCCCTGGCCACCGGACTGAGCGCCCAGAACGCCAACGTGGTGAGCGCCTACAACTACATGCAGGACGGCAAGCTCGACAAGGCCGCTGAATTCATCGAGCCCGCCACCAAAGACCCCAAGACCGGCATTTCCGAGAAGACCTGGCGCTACCGGGGCAACATCTACCGCTTGATCGCCATGGGCGATGATGCGGGCCTGAAGGCGAAGTACCCCGACGCCTTGGAGAAGGCCGTTGACAGCTACCTGAAGGCCGTGGAGCTGGATACGAAGGGGGCCTACAAGACCGAGAACGTCTCCTACCTGGGGGCGCTGCAAGGCGCCGCGCTCAATGGCGGCAACGATGCCTACATGGCCAAGGATTACGCCAAGGCGGTGGCCCGCTATGAGATGTCGCAGCGCATCGCTGCGCAGTTCAACCAGGTGGATACAAATGCCATCTTCAACAAGGCGCTGGCCTACGAGGCTGCAGGCGATGCCCCGAATGCGGTGAAGGCGTATCGCGAGGCCATCGCGGCGGGCTACAACGATGGCAAGGTGTACGTCTTCATCACCGGGCTCGAGGAGAAGCAGGGCAACAGGGATGCGGCCATCGCCACGGCCAAGGAGGGCCTGCAGCGCTTCCCCGCCAACAAGGAGCTCCGGCTGCAGCTCACCGACCTGCTCATCCAGGCCAATCGGAGCGAGGAGGCGGAGAAGAGCCTGAAGGAGGCCATCGCCAACGACACGGGCAACCCCAACCTCTGGTTCGGCCTGGGCAACCTGTACGACAAGATGGCCGGCGAGACCAAGGATGCCGCGGCCACCAAGGCGCTGAGCGAGAAGGCGGAGGATGCCTACAAGCAGGCCATCGCTGCCGACGGGCGCTTCTTCGACGCCTATTACAACATCGGGGTGCTCTACAACAACCGAGCGGCCGGAGAGATCGAGCGGTGCAACGCCATCAAGAGTGACACCGAATACCTAAAGTGCAAGAAGACGGCCGATGAACTCATCCTGAAGGCCCTTCCGTTCTTCGAGCAGGCCCACGTGCTCAACGAGAGCGATGCGATGACGATGCAGCAGCTGGTGAAGCTGTATCCCCGCGCCGGGAACACCGCCAAGTACGAGGAGATGAAGGCGAAGCTCGCCAAGCTCCAGTAGATCCAATGCTTCCGCGAGAAGGGGCCGGGCCGCAAGCCCGGCTTCTTTCGTTTCAGCCCTTCACTGCGGCATGAAGAGGAAGTAGACCGTTCCGGTCTGCGGGTCGGGAGCTGTTGAACTCGGGCTGAAACGCGTCCCCTTGGCCGAGTTCAGGGCCTGTTCCAGCATGCACTCATCGAACCGGGTGCTCTGCACGCGGTCCAGCTCCGCCTTGCGCACGGTGCCATCGCGCTCCACCACCACGCGTACGGCCACCCGGCCCTGATCCTTGCACAGGTAGGCGGGGATGCCCTGGCCGCGCACACGGTCCTTCAGGTCGTGCCACACCGTGGTGGCGCCCTCCACCTTCACCGGCTGCACGGCCTTGTCCATGTAACGCTCCTTGTCCCACTTGCTCGGGTCCAGCTCGGGCATCACCACCTGCTCGCCGCGCTCGATGCGCTCCTGCTCCAGCCGCTCGCGCTCGGTCTGCTCCAGGTTGCGCAGCTCCTGCTCCACGCGCTCGGCCAGGCGCTGCGCGTTGTAGGCAGGCCGGGCCTCGGCGGTGATGTTGCTCGTGAGGTTGGTGACCTGTTGCGGCAGGCCATCGGCCTCATCCTGGATGCGCTGCATGATCTGCTCGGCTTCCGGCTCCGAGATGATCTCGATGCGCATATCGCTCACCTCGTCCTCGCGAGGCGTGGAGCGCATGTACATCATGGTGCACACGAACAGCACCAGCGTATGCAGCGTGAGCGTGCCGATGACGCCCACCTTGTGCTCTTCGAACCAATCCAGGAAGCCGCTCAGCAT
>CAZJTB010000294.1:0-4205 GCA_964548485.1 uncultured Chryseobacterium sp.
GGAGATCCCGCGCGATGCGCAACTCGTGCTGCGCGATGCGCTGGGGCGGGAAGTGCTGCGGCAGCGCATCGCCACGCATTACTCCACGCTGCCGGTGCATGGGTTAAGCGATGGCGTCCACACCTTGCAGCTCCTTCATCATGGCGAACAGCTTCGCACCGAACGCTTGGTCATCCAGCACTGAGATGAGCAGCATGCACGGGTGCCGCACTACCCCCGCAGCAGCCCCATCATCCGGTAGCTCATGTCCATGAACATCACCTTGGGGTTGGCGTTGCGCTCGATGTGGGTATGGGCGGTCTCCAGCTCGCGGCGGATGCCCTCGGCGCTGCGGTCGTTGAGGAGCTTGCTGAAGTTGCCCACGAACTCGAGCTCCTGGCCGGCCACGCGCACCAGCGTTCCGGCCTGCATCCATTGCAGGGCGCACTGGCGCATGATGAAGAGGCCGTAGCGCACCAGCGATTTCTGCCACTCGCGGCCCAGCTTGGCGAATCCCTCGGCGAGCTCCGCGGCGGTGGCCACCTCGCGCTTGTAGCAGGCCCGGAGCCAGTCGCGGAAGAAGACGAAGTGCTCCGCCTCGCCATCGGCCGCGAGCTGCACCGCTTCCAGCAGGTCGCCCTCGCTGCGCGCTGCCGCGGCCCGTGCCGCATCCACGCCCAGCTCCGGGCTGCGCTCCACCAGCGCGTCGGCTATCTCCTCTGCCGGAAGGCCGGGCACTTTCACCAGCTGCGCGCGGCTCACAATGGTGGCCAGCAGCTGGTCGGGGTCCTGCGCCACCATCAGGAACACCGTGTTGGGCTCGGGCTCCTCCAGCACCTTCAGCAGCTTGTTGGCGGCCTGGGGGTCCATCAGCTCGGGCAGCCAGATCAGCATCACCTTGTGGCCGCCCCTGAAGCTCTTCAGGCTGAGGCGCCGCTGGATCTCCTGCGCGATGTCCACGCCCATGCGCAGCTGCTTGTTCTCGCTCTCGAGCGCATCGCGCCAGGGCTCCAGGTCGAGGTAGGGCTCCGCAAGCACCACTCGCCGCCAGTCGCCTACGAAGGGCTCGCACACCTTCACCTTGTCGGCGAAGAAGATGGGGAAGGCCAGGTGCAGGTCGGGGTGCTCCAGTTTGGCCATCTGCAGGCACGAAGGGCATGCGCCGCAGGCATCGGCCAGGCCCCGCTGCTCGCACAGCAGGTATTGCGCGTAGGCCAGGGCCATGGGAAGATTGCCGCTCCCGCGCGGGCCCACGAAGAGCTGCGCATGCGGCACGCGGCCCTCGCGGATGTTGCCGATCAGCTTCGCCTTCAGCGCCGCGTGGCCGATGACCTTGGAGAAGAGCATCGGGGCGAAGATGAGGCATGGCTGTCGGTTGTCAGTCGTACGACCACGCTGCGGGTGGCACCGCCACTTGGCAACCGGCAACTGGCGATGGCCTGCCGATATTCGCGGCCATGATCACGATGGATTCCTTCAGCTTCCAAGGGAAGAAGGCGCTGGTGCGCGTTGACCTCAACGTGCCGCAGGACGCCAACGGCAAGGTGACAGACGATACCCGCGCGCGGGCCATCATCCGCACCGTGAGGAAGATCGTGGGCGATGGCGGCAGCGCCATCCTCATGAGCCACCTGGGCCGCCCCAAGGGCAAGGTGAACCCCGCCTTCAGCCTGAGGCCCGTGGCCGAGCACTTGGCCACGTTGCTGGGCATGCCCGTGGGCTTCGCCACCGATTGCGTGGGCCCCGACGCCAAGGCCAAGGCCGCTGCGCTGAAGCCCGGCGAGGTGCTGGTGCTGGAGAACCTGCGCTTCCATCCGGAGGAGGAGGCCGGCGACGAATCCTTCGCCAAGAGCCTGAGCGAGCTCGGCGATGTCTATGTGAACGACGCCTTTGGCACCGCCCATCGCGCGCACGCAAGCACCACCATCGTGGCTAGGTTCTTCCCCACGGCGAAGCTCTTCGGTTACCTCATGCAAGCCGAGATCGACAGCGTGGGCAAAGTGCTCGGTTCGCCCCAGCGCCCCATGACGGCCATCGTGGGTGGTAGCAAGGTGAGCAGCAAGATCGATGTGCTGCGGAACCTGATCGGCAAATGCGACGAGTTGATCATCGGCGGCGGCATGGCCAACACCTTCGTGAAGGCCATGGGCGGGCAGACCGGCGCCAGCCTGGTGGAAGAGGACCTGCTCCACACCGCGCGCGGCATTGTGGAGGAGGCGAAGGCGAAGGGCGTGAAGCTGCACATCCCCACCGATGCGGTGGTGGCCGATGCCTTCGCGGAGACCGCCAACACCGATCAGTGCGGCGCCGATGCCGTGCCCGATGGCTGGATGGCGCTAGATATCGGCCCCAAGAGCATCGAGGCCTTCCGCGATGCCATCCTGCGCAGCAGAACGCTGCTGTGGAACGGCCCCATGGGCGTGTTCGAGATGGAGCCCTTCCAGCAGGGCACCGTGGCCATTGCCAAAGCCGTGGCCGAGGCCACGGAGAAGGGCGCGTTCTCTCTGGTGGGCGGTGGCGACAGCGTGGCGGCCGTGAATCAATTCGGCCTGGCCGAGAAGATCAGCTACGTGAGCACCGGCGGCGGCGCCATGCTGGAGTACCTGGAAGGGAAGGTGCTGCCGGGAATCGCGGCTGTGCAGGCCTGAATTGGCTCCACCCCGACAAGGGTGGTGTTGATCAAGCGGTTCAAAGCCCACCCAATCGGCCCCCTGCGAGGTGAGTGCATATGGGCATGCAGCTGCCACCCATTGAAAGCCTGTAAGAACCACAAGGCTCGCCACGTGTTTGCTTCCAAAGGGGTGTCCGTGGCCAACACAGTCCCGATCTTCGCGCACCGGGCATGATCATCGGCAAGAAGTACATCCTATTCCTGTTCAGCCTGTGCCACGGCATGGTCGTATCCGCTCAGGATGGCGAGTTTGATGTGGTCGGTCCGGGGTTGAAAAAGGGTTTCATGTTCGGACTGAATGTGGGCTACCTGCTGCCCAACGACGAGCCGGCCACCTTCTATGATGGAACGCCCAAGGAGCCGGGGTTCCTCGACCTGAATGAGTACTTGGATCAGTGGTTCATCCGGGACCAGGTGATCAACACCCTTGGCGATCGGGCCGCGAACTACCGGCTCAGCGAGTACCCGAAGGAGTACCGGTACAACAATGCCCTTTCGATCGGAGGCCATGTGAGGTACCAGTTCAACTGGACCCACGCCGTGGTCGCTGACGTGAACTTCACCAGACTTCGCTCGGCCGGCATCTTCGTGATCGAGTACCCCGGAACTACCGGGGCCACCCAGCCGATCTACGAGAACTTCGAGATCACCGGGGAGGAGGACCGGATGAACCTGAGCCTCGGATACCAGGTGGCCTTGGGCGCCCCTTCCGAATTCGGCATGCACCTGGAGTTCGGTCCCATGCTCACATCGGTCCGGGTTCGTAGCAACGAGTTCCGCATCGGCGACGGGACCTACAGCATCCTGCGCGCTCAGACGGTGGGTCTTTCGGCCGATCAGTTGATCACCTCTCCGATCCCTACTGTGACCTCGCTTGGTGGCTATGGTCAGTTGGGAGCCAACCTTGAGTTCCACAAGTTCACCGTGGACATGGCCCTGCGGGTGAGCCTGGAGAAGATCGCGCTCTACGAGGGGCAGGAGGCCAGGTATCGCCCGAGCTACCTGCCCCTCCTGCGTCTGGTCTACCAGGTGTCGGGGGGTGGGTCCTGAAGGTGAGCGGTGCCTCTGAACGCGGCGGTGCAGGGCTGAGCGGATACTGATCGGAGTGCCGCTACTTTGCCGGTATGTTCAGGGGTTCGCGCGTTATCGGATGGATTTCCAGCCCGGTTGGGGTCCTGTTCATCTTGGCCTTGATCCTGCGCTTAGCCTTCGTGGCCTACCACGCCAGCATCGGCTGGCAACTGCGCTACGACCCGAGCTACTACCTCACGCTGGCGGCGAACATGCGGCACGGCGTGTACTCGCTCTTCCATCCGCTCGACATCCCGGATACCACGCACATGCCGGGCTATCCCTTTTTTCTGTTCCTGCTGCGCGGCGATGTGCTCACCGCGTTGCTGGTGCAATGCCTGGTATCGGCGGTCAAGGTTCCGTTGATCCATGCCATCGCCCTGCGCATGGGCCTCACGCAGCGATGGGCGCTGCTTACGGCGGCGCTCATGGCCATGGAGCCGCTCGACATCCTCTTCGCCGGGCAGGTGCTCACCGAGTCGCT
>CAZJTB010000295.1:0-4194 GCA_964548485.1 uncultured Chryseobacterium sp.
CCGCGATGGCCAGGGGAATCTCCGCTTCCGCCAGGACCACCTTGGCGCGGTTCTCCTGGACCTTGGCGATCATTTCCTGCTCCTGGGCCTGGGCCGCGGCGCGGCGCTTCTCCGCCTCCGCCTTCCGCTGCGCCTCCGCCTCCTTCGCCTGCTGAAGGTTCAGGGCCTGCACCTTGGCTGCCTGATCGGGCGTGAGCTCGAGCACCGCGGTCAAGCGCTCGGTGCGCGCCTTGGCTGTTTCTTCCGGGTTGCGCTGCGCGCGGTCCTGCGCGCTGGCCGCTTGCGCGATGATCACGCATGCGGCAATGACGATGTGCTTGGTCATGATGCTCGGGTTTGGGACTCTGACCCATGTGTCGCGCATAGGTTCAAGCAGCATGGACGGCATTAACATCCCTTGTCAACCTCAGCCCTTCCACACGAAGCTCGCCTCCGGCACGTCCCAGGCCTTGCCCTGTGCATCGCGCACCACCACTTGCACGCGGAAGGGCGTGCCGGGCGGCAGGTTCCGAATCATCTGCCGCTGGTAGGGCGTGATCTCGGCCTTCTCGCCGCCCGCGAAGGCATCCTTCGCCTTGCAGTCCTTGATGCAGAAGGTGAGCGAGACGATGCGCGCGCCGGGCACGCAGCCTTGCAGGTCCACCGCCTTGATACCGCTCCATTGCGCGGCCGTGATGTCGCCGCCTGCCTTTCCAGCGATGCGGATGGTGGGCGGGCCGCCCTCGGCCGCGATGGCGCGCGGCTCAAGCGGTGAGGCGAGGAGAACGGAAGCCAGGAGCAGCGTGAGCGTGTTCATGGGTGTTGGGTTTGCCCGAGAATGCGGGCGCCGCGTGGGGGTAACGCGGCGCGCTGCATCGACTGTCCCGGAATCAACGCTCCATCACCAGCGGGAGCGCAGCGAGCGAACGACCATCGCGCAGCGCCATGACCAGGTATCGGCCCTGGGCCATGCCTTCCGTAGTAAAGCTCAGGCGCTGCTGGCCTTTCACAGGCACGACCCGCGCCAGCTGACCTGCGGCATCGAATACGTGGAGCGCTTCGGCTCGCAGATTCCCGAGCTCCACATTCACCGTTCCAGAAACTGGATTGGGGAACAAGGTGAATCCGGAGGAGCCATCAACAGTGGGCCCATCGCCGAGGCCGATACCCGAGGTGGTGGGCGACCCGTAGCAGTCCATGCAAGGAAGCCTTCCAGGGAGGGCGTAAAGGCGAGCAGGTGGACCCAGCACGGAACTGGTGAACAGCAGCATGTAGCTCTGCCCATCGACCGTGAATATGGGATACGATGAGTTGGCACCTATGCTCACCGTGAGGCTGCCCGGATTCTGCGAGAACAACTCCGTTCCGTCCTCCCGGAATACGAACGTTGCGTAGTCGCCGGGGCCGCTTACCTGACCCGCCACCATGACGAACTCGATCGTGGAGGGGTCCGTGTCGAACAGATCCTCCGTGACGTAGCTCATGCTGTTCCACTGCATACCCACCGGGGGGTCCGGAAAACCCAGCACGCGATGGATGCTGAGGTCGAGGTTGCGAATGACCACGCTCGAGGCTGCGGTGGTGCCGAACGGCATCCGTTCGACAAGCCGCATTCCTGACCCCAATGTCGAGAGCTGGAAAACAGGTGCAGGATGCTGCCACAACTCAGGGAACTGCGCCGAGGCGCCACACCAAGCAAGGCAGGCCACCACTGGACCGATGAAAGCGAACTTCTTCATGGCAGGTAGGTATTGGTACACCAAAGCTAGAAGTGGTCTCAAAAATACCCCTACGGGTCGCTTGCGCCATAGCTACAGCGACGGCGCGCATCGCCGGGCCTTTTCGCGCCCAACCATCGTTGCTCAACCCTTGCAGAACATCCAGCTCTGCGCGGGTCTCGCGCCTCGTCTGGCCGCGAAAATCCTCCGGCTCGCTTTCCGAAAGGAATTCTGAGACCACTTCTAGTCGGCGCCGGCCTTGCCTGGTTCCATGCACGATTCGTGGGCGTCATGCACTTCGAGACCCTCAGCTCAACCCGCTGATCACGCCGTTGGCGTCGATGTCCATGCCTTCGGCTGCGGGCACCTCGGGCAGGCCCGGCATGCGCATGATCTCGCCACAGATGGGCACCACGAAGCCGGCGCCGGCGCTGATCTCGATGTCGCGCACGGTGATGCGGAAGCCGGTGGGCGCGGCGCGCAGGTCCTTGTTGTCGCTGAAGCTGTATTGCGTCTTGGCCATGCACACCGGCACGCCGTTGAGGCCGAGCTTGTCGATGCGGCGCAAGGCGGTCTCGGCATCCGCGCTGTAGTCCACGCCATCGGCGCGGTAGATCTCGCGGGCGATGGTGGCGATCTTGTCCTTGATGGAGAGCGAAAGGTCGTAGAGCGGGGTGAAGTCGCTCTTGCCCTCCTCGATCACGCGGAGCACGGCGCTGGCGAGCTCGGTCATGCCGTCACCGCCCTTTGCGAAGCCTTGTGCGAGCACCGCCTCGGCGCCGCGCTCGCTGCAGTAGGCCTTGATCATGTCAATCTCCTCCGGCGTATCCGTGGGGAAGTGGTTGATGGCCACCACGGCCTTCACGCCGAACTTGCTGATGTTCTCGATGTGGCGGCCCAGGTTGGCCAGGCCGACCTTGAGCTTCTCGGGCGCGGCGTTGTTCACCTCCTTCACATCCACGCCGCCGTGGTAGCGCAGCGCGCGCACCGTGGCCACAATAACCGCAGCGCTCGGCTTCAACCCCGCCGCGCGGCACTTGATGTCGAAGAATTTCTCCGCGCCGAGGTCCGCGCCGAAGCCCGCCTCCGTGACCACGTAGTCGCCGAGGCTGAGGCCCAATTTGGTGGCGAGCACGCTGTTCACGCCCTGTGCGATGTTGGCGAAGGGGCCGCCGTGCAGGATGGCGGGGTTTCCCTCGAGCGTCTGCACCAGGTTCGGCTTGATGGCGTCCTTCAGCAGGATGGCCATGGCGGCTTCAGCCTTCAGGTCGCGGGCGTACACCGGCGTGCGGTCCCAGCGCTGGCCCACGTAGATGTCGCCGAGGCGCTTCTTCAGGTCCTCGAAGCTGGTGGCCAGGCAGAGGATGGCCATCACCTCGCTGGCGGGGGTGATGTTGAAGCCATCCTCGCGCGGGATGCCGTTGCCGGTGCCGCCCAGGCCGATGGTGATCTTGCGAAGGGCGCGATCGTTCATGTCCATCACGCGCTTCCAGGCGATGGTGCGCGGGTCGATGCCCAGCGAGCGCTTGCGGTTCTGCAGGTTGTTGTCGATGAGCGCGGCGAGCAGGTTGTTGGCCTTCTCGATGGCCGCGAAGTCGCCGGTGAAATGGAGGTTGATGTCCTCCATGGGCACCACCTGCGCGTAGCCGCCGCCGGCCGCGCCGCCCTTCATGCCGAACACGGGGCCCAGGCTCGGCTCACGCAGCACCACGATGCTCTTCTTGCCAAGCTTGTTCAGACCCTCGTTCAGGCCGATGCTGGTGGTGGTCTTGCCTTCGCCTGCGGGTGTGGGGCTCACCGCTGTGACGAGAATGAGCTTGCTCTTCGCGGCCTTGGCCTCATCGATGAGCGTGAGCGGCAGCTTGGCCTTGGTGCGGCCATAGGGCTCGATCACGTCGGGGTCTATGCCGAGCTTCTTCGCGATGTCAGCGATCGGCTTCATCCGCGCGGCTTGCGCGATCTCGAGGTCGGTGGGGAATGCCATGTCGATTGGGTTGAATGCGAATGAACCGCAAAGGCGCCAAGGCGCAAAGAACGTCCCTAAGATGCTACCTCAAAAGCTCTCCTCGCGCAGCCCGTTCACAACCCGGCGAATGCCGCGCTTCAGCAACGCCTCATTGAAGTTGATCAGCAATCCGAGGCGAGAGCCGCTCAGCTTCAAGTAAGTAAGCACTTGCGCGAGGTGGACATCATTCAAACCATCGCAGGCCTTCACCTCGACCACCACTTTCCCGTCCACGATCAAGTCGAGCCGATAGCCGAGCTCCAGCCGTTGATCACGATAGTAAACCGGTAGCGCCCGCTGTTGCTCGAATGCAATGCCCCGGAAGCGCAGCTCGGCGGCCAAGCAATGCTCATAGATGCTCTCCAAGAGACCGGGTCCAAGGGCCTTATGCACCTGGATGGCCGAATCCACGATGACCTTGCTCAGCTCATTCTCCGACATGAACCAAACCTCAGCAGGAGGGATCACTTCGCGCCTTCGCGGTTTCCTCAA
>CAZJTB010000296.1:0-1797 GCA_964548485.1 uncultured Chryseobacterium sp.
GTGCGCGTGGCCGTGGCGCCCACCACCACGGTCATGCTCCAGGCCAGGGTGTCCGCCTCGTACACGTGCAGCCGGAACTCAGGGATGTTCACCAGCAGCAGGTTGGGGGCGTTCTGCTCCGGCACCCAGCGCAGGCGCTCCATGTTCACGAGCATGGTGCGCGCGCGTTCGCTGGGTGCGGCATTCAATTGCTTCATCACGCCTTTGCCGATGACGCCGTCGGGATGCAGCCCGTGGCGTTCCTGGAATCGCTGCACGGCAGCCACCAGCAGGCTGTCGTACCGCTTGTTGGCGGCGCTGGCGGAGTCAATGCCCACGGGATGATCGCCGAGCAGCACGAGGCGCTCGCGCAGGGCCGGCACCCAATCCGCCAGATCGCCCGGCTCGAGCTTCTTGCGATCGTCCAGGCTCAGCTCCGGCCATTCGGCCTGTTCCAGGTCGCGGTAGCGCTTCAGCTCGCGCTTGAGCAGAGCGTACTGTGGGTGCAGCGGTTCCACGGGAGCCAGGTCCATGCGCCCCATCACCAACGAGTCCAGCAGGCGGTCGTAGTTCTTCTTCCGTCGCGGTATGAACCAGTCAAGCTCGCGCAGGTCCCGGCCAACGGTGCCCCCGTACTTCTTGTCGGCGAAGCGGAAGAATTGCGCGGTGAGGCTGAGCTCCAGGTTGCGCAGGCAGCTATCGCATTCGGCCTCGCCATTGAGCTTTCCGCGCAGCAGCAGGTCGTCGAGCTTTCCGCGCACGAAGGCCAGCTCGCGGTAAGCGGTGTCGGCGCTGTTCACCAGGTTGAAGAAGGCGGCGGCGCTCTGCGAGAGCGAGTCGTTCACGAACCAGGCGAACTGATAGCCGCGCCGGGCATAGAAGGCGGCGATGCCCGCGCTGTCGGCCCGGCTCTCGGGATGGGCGGCGATGAAGCTGGCGATGGCCAGGCTGTCGAGGGTGCGCACGCTGTAGGCGGCGGGCGTCTCGAAGACGGCCTCGATGGCCTGCGCCTGCTGGGCGATGTCGGGCTTGGCGATGGGGCTGGCGCAGGAGGCGAGCAGCATCAGCGCCGATGCGATGGGGACGATCCGCATGAAGGAAGAAACGATTCAGCCGCGAAGGAAAAGACCTTGCCAGGGGGGCTCAGCGGCCGTGCACATAGAGATATCCACCGCCGCCGAGCCATTCAATCAGCCGCGGCATGTCGGCCCGGCTCACGGCGGGGCAGCCCCAGCTGCGGCCCAGGCGGCCATGCTCGGCGATGAAGGACTCGCTCACGTAGTCGGCGCCGTGCATGATCACCTCGCGTGGCTCGGCCTGGCAGTTCACGCCAGCATCGAGCCCATGAAGCATGAGCGCGGGCCCATGCTTCGGGCTTACGATCTCGGCCCCCACGCGGTAAAGGCCCTTGCTGGTGGCATGCGAGCCGTGGCGGTTGCTGAAGGTGCTGCACATCAGTTCGCCAGAGCCCTGGCCGTGCGCCACATAGGTGCGGAGCAGCAGCTCCTTCCGGTCCAGGTCGATGACGCAGAGGCGCTTGGCCGTGCTGGGCAGCGTCATGTCAGCGATCGCGAGCACGCGTGGTTTCAATCCGCGGCGGGCCACGCTGGCATGCGCCCGGGCGAAGGCCGGTTCGGCAAGCGCGCCCTCCAGCCCAATCGCGGCATAGAGCGCCTTGGCGGCATCCTCAGCGGCGGGAGCAAGGGGCATGGGCGCAGGCGAGGCTGCAGGCAATACCAGCAGCAGCGGCAATATCAAGGCCCAGGCGAAGCGCATCTTCCTTCCTTGCAGCGCTGGCCGTCCGTTCTTGCGGCGGGG
>CAZJTB010000296.1:1897-4183 GCA_964548485.1 uncultured Chryseobacterium sp.
GTGATGGTCTCGGGGAAATGCCCCACGCGCGTGGCCACGGCAGGCAGCTTGAAGTTGTAGCTTAGGCTCTCCACCCCGCTGGGCGTGGCCGTCTCGTAGAAGAGCACGATGGTGTCCGCCGCTTGGAAGTAGGGCGGCACCTCCTCGTTCGGGATGAAGCGGTCCACCACCAGCGTGCGGTCGCGGATGCCGAGGCTGTCCACCAGCGCCAATGGGTCATAGTTGCGCTCATCGTCGGCCTTCTTCAGGAAGAGCTTCTTCAGCGTGCCGAAGACCGCGTTCTTCAGTTTGGTGCTCAGCTTGGACTGATCCATCGTCTGCCAGAAGCGCTCGCCCACGATCATCAGGCTCACATCGTCGCGCTGCTTCGCCAGCTCCGCGAAGGCCTCGATGCAATAGTGCAGTCCCTTGTATTTACGGATGAAACCGAAGAACAGGAAGACATGCTTCCGCAAGCCATGCTGTGCCTTCCACGCCTCCTTGTCGAACGCCGGATCGGGCTTGAAGAGGGAGTAGATGGGGTGGTAGAGTTTGAGTATCGAGTGGTGAGTGATGAGTGGCGAGTCTGGCGCTGACCGCATGCGCCCAGACTCGCCACTCACCACTCGATACTCGCCACTCCTCTTCCCGTCCAAGGTGAGGTCGAACGCCCGGTCCGGCATCAACGCCTTCAGCTCCTCCGCCGTCTTGTTCGCATGCACGATGAAGCAGTGCCCGTGCCGCAGGGCCATGCGTGTGAGCCGCGCGTCCAAACTGCTCTGCTCCTTGGCGGCCACGAAGTGCAGGTCGAAGAGGATCTCCGCATCCGTGTGCTTCCGCAGGTGCCTGGCGATGGTGTTCAGCGGGATGCCCTGCGTAGGGTTGTACCACTGGATGATCACCTTGTCCGGCTTCAGCGCAGCGATGGCCTTCGCGGTGCTCCACCATGTGCGCGGGTCGTTCCAGTTGGTGAGGTAGTGGACAGGGATGTCGTAGCCCTCGAGGAAGCTGCTGCGGCTGGCCTTGTCCACGAATTCGCGCGGGATGATGGCCGGGTACTGCTGCGTCCAGCTGACGATGGTGACCTGCGCGCCTTCATCCTTCAGCGCCCGCGCCAGCGCCGTGTTGTACTGCGCGATGCCGCCCTTGAACTTGGGGCCTGGGCCGAAGCAGACGATATGCTGAGTGTTCAATGCAAATGCAAGTTAACCGCGACGACGCGGCGACGCGACGGGTTCGCGAAGCTGAGCGATGCTGAAGGACCTGTGGTTGGTATCATGGCGCAAGATTGTTCGCCACGCGACGCATGCCGTTCTTCAGGAGTGCACTGTGGAAGTTGATGATCAAGCCAAGCCGATTGCCCGTGAGCTTCAAGTAGGTGAGCATTTGTGCCATGTGCACCGGATGCAACTCCTCCACGGCCTTGACCTCGATGATGACCTTCTTCTCGACCCAAAGGTCCAGACGATAGCCTGCGTCGAGCTTCACATCGCTGTAAACCAAAGGCAAGGAAACCTGTCGTTCGATCTTGAAGCCCATGACCGTCAGTTCATGCGCAAGGCAGACTTCGTATGCGCTCTCGAGCAGTCCGGGTCCGAAATGCCGATGAACCTTGAACGCTGCATCAACAATACCGTCCGCGATCTGATTCTCGTGCATGGATCGTTGCGTTACCGTCGCGTCGCCGCGTCGTCGCGGTTCAATTCGCAATCCGCGTCGTCGCAGTTCAGATCTTCCTCAGCGCCGCTTCATACACCCGCCGCATCCCTTCCTCGATGCTGATTTTCGCTTTCCAGCCGAGGTGCTCCTCCACCCAGGTCATGTCGCAGTAGCGGCTGTGCACGCCAACGGGTTTGTCCAGTAGTGGCTTGATCGTCGGCTTGTAGCCCGCGAAGCCGGTGAACACCTCGATCAGCTCCAGGAAGCTGGTGAGCCGGCCCATGCCGATGTTGATGGCCCTGCCGTCACTGATCTTGTCCATGGCCAGGAGGGTGAGGTCGAGCACGTCATCGATATGCACGAAATCGCGCCCTTGGCGGCCGGTGCCCCAAACCTCGAAGGGATTCTCCTTGCGTGCGGCGCGCGCGGCGATGGCCGGCACGGGGTAGCTGAGGTCCTGGTCCTCGCCGTAGCCGCTGAAAGGGCGGATGCAGGTGGTGTGCACTCCGTAGAAGCCGGCCGCGATCTTGGCGAGGTACTCGCCGGTAAGCTTGCTCCAGCCATAGGTCATATCGGGCTCGCCCATCTTCTTGAAGTCGATGTCGCTCTCCTTCAGCTGCAGGGTGTTGCTCTCGGTCTGCAGGTCAA
>CAZJTB010000297.1:0-4176 GCA_964548485.1 uncultured Chryseobacterium sp.
TCTCAAACACCAGTGACCTCAACAGTCGTGCGGGTTCGAGTCCCGCCCTGGGCACAAGGCCGATCAGATGATCCCCGGATCAGACGATCAGATGATGGCATGCAGCAGGATCAGCTGGTCTATTCCGACCCGAAGAAGCAGGAGCGCTACGACCGGGCCTACATGCGCATGGCGCAGGAGTGGGCGCGCCTGAGCCACTGTACGCGCAAGAAGGTGGGCGCCCTCATCGTGAAGGAGGGTATGATCATCAGCGATGGCTACAACGGCACGCCCACCGGCTTCCCCAACGATTGCGAGGACGAGAACGGGCTCACCCTCTGGTACGTGCTCCACGCCGAGGCCAACGCCATCATGAAAGTGGCCCGCAGCACCAACAATGCGCGCGGAGCGACGTTGTACCTGACGCATTCGCCCTGCAAGGAATGCAGCAAGCTCATCCTGCAGGCGGGCATCAAGCGCCTCGTTTACATGGATGCCTACAAGGACCCCAGCGGCCTGGCCTTGCTCGAGAAGGGCGGCCTGCTCATCACCCAGCTCGACGGCATCTGAATGGCCAGCCATCGCCATCCCATATCGCCCTACGTGCCGCTGCTGCTGTCCTTGGCCCTGGTAGCGGGCTTATTCATCGGGCGCAACATGGGCGGCCCCGTCGGAGGCCCGCTCACGCTCTTCCAGCTGCGCCAGCCCGGCGCCGCCGAGAAGCTCGGCCAGGTGCTGGACCTGATTGACCGCCAGTACGTGGATACCGTGCAGAAAGAGGCCCTCGTGGAGGAGGTGCTCCAGGAGATGCTCCAGCGGCTCGACCCGCACAGCTATTACATCAGCGCGGCTGAGTTGAGCGCCGCTACCGAGCCCTTGGAGGGAAGCTTCGACGGCATCGGCGTGGAGTTCGCCATCCAGCGCGACACCGTGGTGGTGGTGAACCCGGTGGAAGGCGGGCCCAGCGCGCAGGTGGGCATCCGTGCCGGCGACCGCCTGCTGAAGGCAGACACCGTGTCCCTGGCCGGGGTGGGCATCAGCAACAATGGCGTCATGAAGCAGCTGCGCGGGCCCAAGGGCAGCAAGGTCACCGTGCTGTTGGCCCGGCGCGGGAGGAAGGAGCCCATCGCGGTCACCATCACCCGGGGCGCCATTCCCATCAACAGCGTGGCCGCCGCGCTCCTGCGGCCCGATGGCACCGGCTACATCAAGCTCAGCCGCTTCGCGAAGAACACCCATGCCGAATTCCTGGCTTCGGCGGATGGCTTGCGCGCCAGGGGCATGCAGCGGCTCGTGCTCGACCTGCGGGGGAATGGCGGGGGCTACCTGAACGCCGCCGTTGACCTCGCCGATGAGTTCCTGCCGAAGGGCCGGGTCATCGTGTACACCGAAGGCCGCCGCTCGCCGCGCCGCGAATCGGTGGCCACGGCGCGCGGCGGTTATGAGGACATCCCGCTCGCCGTGCTCATCGACGAAGGCTCGGCCAGCGCAAGCGAGATCATCGCTGGCGCGCTGCAGGACAATGACCGCGCGCTGATCGTCGGCCGGCGCTCATTCGGCAAGGGCCTCGTGCAGGAGCAGGTGGACCTGCCCGACCGCAGCGCCGTGCGCATCACCACGGCGCGCTACTATACCGCAAGCGGGCGCAGCATCCAGAAGCCCTACGGCCGTGATGTGGACTATGAGCGGGATTACGAGCAGCGAAGCAGCCACGGCGAACTCTATTCAGCGGACAGCATCAAGCTGGATTCGAGCCAGGTGTTCCGCACCGTCGGCGGGCGCATCGTGTTCGGAGGCGGCGGGGTGATGCCCGACCGCTTCGTGCCTGCCGATACCGCCGAGGGCTCGCGCTTCCTCACCGACCTGTTCTTCAGCGGGGCCCTCAACCAATACGCCTTCGATGTGGCCGACCGCGACCGGCAGAAGCTGCTCGCCTGGGGAAGCGCATCGGCATTCAAGGCGCGCTTCACGGTCACGGAATCGTTGATCGATGGCCTGCGCAAGGAGGCCCGGGAGCAAGGCATCACCGAGCGGCCCGGGGAGCTCGACCGGTCGCGGCGGCAGATCATCACGCGGTTGAAGGCCGGGGTGGCGCGCAACCTCTGGGGCGATGCCGGATTCTACGAGGTGATGCTGGATAGCGACAGCGCCTTCCTGCGGGCCGCCCAGGAGCTGGAGGGGCCCCGGACCGTGGGCCGGAAATGAACAAGGGGCCTCGCGGCCCCCTGTCCATCTGAAGCAGTGTTCCTTACTTCTTCTTGCCTTTGGCAGCTTCCGCAGCGGCGGCCTCAGCGGCAGCGATGCTGTCGGCAACGGCCTTGGCCTTGGCCTCGGCTTCGGCAGCAGCAGCAGCGGCTTCCTCAGCCATGCGGATGCTATCGGCGCGCAGCACGGCAGCGATGCTGTCGGCAACGGCCTTGGCCTTGGCCTCGATCTCGGCCTGAGACGGGCCGCACGCTACCACGAAGGCAGCCATGCCAGCCAAAAGGGCGAACTTCTTGAACATGGGAATGTTACGGTTGGTGAAAGTGGGCGCAAATGTACCTGCGTTCGGGATCCGTCCAAATCCCCAATCGCTTTTCAGGTGAATACCTTCGGCCCTTCGACGGAAACCAGCAGCAATACCGACCAACCATGCCCTTCCAACTCGCCCCCCTCCCTTACGCCCACAACGCTTTGGAGCCGCACATCGATGCGCGCACCATGGAGATCCACCACGGCAAGCATCACCAAGCGTACGTGACCAACTTGAATAAGGCCATCGAGGGCACCCCCCTCGACGGCATGACCATCGAATCCCTGCTCAACGGCCTGGACATGACCAATATGCCGGTCCGGAACAACGGGGGCGGCCATTACAACCACACCCTGTTCTGGAGCATCATGGGGCCCAACGGCGGTGGCGCCCCCACCGGCGCTCTGGCCGAGGCCATCAACCAGGGCTTCGGCTCCTTCGAGGCCTTCAAGGAGAAATTCGCCACGGCGGGCGCCACACGCTTCGGAAGTGGCTGGGCCTGGCTGTGCGTGCATAAAGGAGGCAAGCTGGAGGTCTGCTCCACCCCCAACCAGGACAATCCGCTGATGCCGGGCACAGGCTGCGGCGGCACCCCGATACTGGGGCTAGACGTGTGGGAGCACGCCTACTACCTCCACTACCAGAACCGCCGACCGGATTACATCGCCGCGTTCTGGAATGTGGTGAACTGGGCCGAGGTGGCCCGCAGGTTCGACGCTGGCCGCTGAGGGCTCCCGCATGAGGCCCGCACTCGCGCTGCTCTTCGCCCTAAGCGCCGTTTCGGCCCTGGCCGGCGGGCCTTACCGCCCCTTTCATGCGGATGATCTGCACGTTGCTTCCGCGGCAGAGCCTGCTCAAGGCAGCGTGGCCGAGAATCGCCGCGGCGTGGCCATCGGGCTGGCCGCGCTGCTGGGCCCCTTCGGAGCGCACAGGCTCTACTTGGGCACAACCCCCAAGGTGGCCATCATTTACGGCCTCACCTTCGGCGGCTTCGGGGTGCTGGTCCTCATCGACCTGGTGCACTTAATCACCGCGAAGGACCTGGACCGGTTTAAGGACAGCGACCGGGTGCTGATGTGGACTACTCCACCGTGACGCTCTTGGCCAGGTTGCGCGGCTGATCCACGTTGCAGCCCCGCATCACCGCGATATGGTAGCTCAGCAGCTGCAGCGGTATCACGCTCAGCAGGGGCACGAGCTGGTCCATGGTGTCCGGAATCTCGATGGTGTGGTCCGCAAGCTCCTTCACCACCTTATCGCCCTCGGTGACGATGGCGATGATCTTCCCCTTGCGCGCCTTCACCTCCTGGATGTTGCTCACCACCTTCTCGTAGCTGGCACCCTTCGTGGCGATGACGAAGACCGGCATCTCCTCATCGATGAGGGCGATGGGGCCGTGCTTCATCTCCGCCGCTGGATAGCCCTCCGCGTGCACGTAACTGATCTCCTTCAGCTTGAGCGCGCCGGGGAAGCTGTAGCCCCGGCCGAGGTACAGGGCGTTCGAGGCGTTCCGGTAGATATCGGCGATGTACTTGATCTGCGCCTCCGCCCCCAGCAACCGCTGCACCTTGTCAGGAATCGCATCCAGCTCGTTCAGAAGGCGGTGGAAGGCGCTGCCCACCAGGGTTCCGCGCTTCTGGCCGATCATCATGGCCATGAGCGTGAGCACCGTCACCTGCGCC